>JBHJOU010000249.1:0-11092 GCA_050329355.1 Rivularia sp. (in: cyanobacteria) | reverse complement strand
ATTAGTTTAGACCAATTAATTATTCATTTACGTACCGGAAGTCCATTACCAGAAAAGCCGATTTTACTTTCATTTGATGATGGTTATGGTGGTCATTATGAATACGTTTATCCATTACTTAAAAAGTACAATTATCCGGCAATTTTCTCAGTTTATACTAAAAATATGGGAATTAATACAGGTCGCTCCCATGTGACATGGGAGCAACTGAAAATTATGGCTGCTGACTCTTTGGTAACTATAGCCGCTCATAGTAAAACCCATCCACCAGATTTAACTAAGTTATCTGATGAAGAACTTGTTCCAGAAATCGTCGAGTCTAAGGAATTACTAGAGAACAATTTGGGTATATCAATCCGCTACTTTACCTATCCTACTGGTAAAAATGACGAGCGAGTGAGAAAATTGGTACAAGAAGCTGGATATATCGCAGCTTTAGCAATGAACGACCTCGATGAAATGTTTGCTGGAGAGTCAGAAAATTTGTTAACTATCGGACGCTTTGGACAATCTCGTTTGCAAGAAATGGTTGATCAAGCTTCGGGAGGAAAACCGATTTCTTGTTCGGAATATTTACAGCCAAAATCACAGCCAACATCACAACCAATCTCGGAAAGCTGATACTTCATCGACACCAATTTCAAAGGATGTTGCTTTACCAGGAGGGGGATTTACTCGGATTATCGCACTCGAAGCAAGGGGTTGAAGTTTCATGCCTAATTGCACAATATTGCTCACTATATGCCAGTAAGTTATTATATCTGGACAGTGAATCACTAATGTTAGATATTCGGTGTCAATGGTCAGATACCAAAAACAATTTGATAGTAATGCTTGGGTAATACTGTCACAAGTTTCGTAGAAACATTTCCCGGTACTTCTTTCTAGTTCTAGAAGTAACATTTTGTCGTTTTTTGTTACCTCATTCGGTGGTAAATCATCCGCATGAATGAAGGATTTATTCATAATAATACAAGCCCTTTGTATCTAATCTCAGTTAGGTTAATTGGGCAATAAATTCTTGGTTTGACGTTTAGTTGAAAACGATTTTGAGTTAGAGAGACAATTATTCCTAGCGAATAAATTGAGTCATTTAATAGAAGACACAATATCGCCAATACTCGCCAATTATTAATTGATCAAGGAATAATTTACATTACCATTACCCTAAAGTACAATTTTCAACACCAAATTATTCTATTTAGAAACCCATTGTAAATCCAGCCACATACGCGGATCGGATTCTTTGATCTTTGACATTGGATCACGCAGTAAACGTGAAGCATTGCGAAATACAACCTGGACTAATCCCATATTTTCCGCAACATCCATAAGTATTTGTTTCTGACTTTGTACGTAACATAGAATGTCCTCCGGACAATAAATCCCTAAATGTCGTAAACGTTTAGGAGGTCGTCCCCAGTCAGTTGTGATTACTTTCACATAACAGCCATCAAGGACTTCTCCTACTCTTGGATAATACTCATTGATGACTCGAATATATTCCTTAGCAAGAGTCTCTTCACTAATCATTTGACTACATATTTCTGTAGGTTATAAGACATTATTAATATAACATAATATCAATTATAAAAACTATGACTATTGAAGGATTTATTTTTTATTAAAAGTTGATTTATAGTAGTTGTATTTAATAATAATAGTTAGAAAATAACAAAGATAACAGTTAATCTATGGTAGTTTTATTTAGTAATAATATTTAGTAATAATAATTATAAAATAGTGAAAAATAACAGTCAACTGCCAACTGTCAACTGTTATAACTTATCGTGAATTGCGTTCACAAACTAAAACTTCTGCAATTAATTCAGGTAAACTAGTAAGGTCGGTATATCCTTCACAACCGCGAATTGGCGAAATAAATGTGTAGTTGGGGTCGCATTCTGCGGTATCGTAAACTTGAAAGTACCATCTATCAGGAAATCCGGCGACAGCAACTTCGATAATATACCAACTTTGACCAATGAGGCGACAATCAATTACTGTAAACCAGTCTCTATATTCATCTGATATATTCCATTCGCTGATCAGAAATTCTAAAGCAATATGTTGCGCCTCATCTACCGTCAATAGCATTTTTACTCCTTCTTTGGAACTTGAGGATAAAAACCTAATTGTTTAGATAATTCTCGTGCAATATGTATTAAAAACTTGGCACCGTCTTCATTTCCATTATGAGCAAATGATGTTGCAACTTGCATCATTAATTTGATAAATTCTGCATCTAATAGCTCAGAATTAGCTTCGATAAGTTCTGGTTCCTTACCATTAGGACATTTTAATAATTCCTCAATTAAACCGTAATACTGATTTTGGCGTTGTTCTGAAGACATCATATTTTTTAACTCTAATTACTACTTTTCTAGACTTTGCTGCCATAATTTCTCCAACATTTCTACTTGTTGTTGATATATATGAGCGCGGTAAACTAAATATCTGTCATATAAATAAATTGTCAAGACAATACAAAATGGTATCAATAAAAAAAGCCATCTCCACAAAGGGCTATTTTGGTAGTTATGGAATAAATTTAGTTTTGTTTCATGAGCATCTATATATAAGTCAGAAAAATCATTCTTTGCCAGGGAATTACTTTGTATTCCAGATAAGGAACATTCGTTTTCTATACTTTGATTGTATGAATGTATATTTTGCTGAGTTTCTACAAACTTGAGATGCTTTTCCCATACCATACCAAATACCGCTAAGCTGGGAAAAAGTATCGTTAGAGTAATTAAACAAACAGCAAATACATTTATAAGTTTTAATTTCATCGTGGCTTTTTCTAATTGCGTAAGGTGAAGCCAGTGAAACAGTATATAACTGTAGATTTCGTATACTGTCGTAAGTTTTAATGTTTAACTAATATCTAAATCTAAAATTGTGTAGAAAAATGATTGACACACAGTCTTCTTAGTAGAGGGTTTAAGAAGCCCCCCCGAAAAGACGGGGGGGTAGAGGGGAATCTCTGCGTAAATCCTATAGCTGTTATATCAGTCAGCCTCCAAGTGAGGACTCATGGCGATCGCCCTTGGATTTATTAAGTTAATTAAGGTTGTACTCAAACAGTTGCAATCCAATCATGGTAAGGATTGAATATTTTTTTTGGGTATAGGTTCTAGTCTTTTTAGGTAGGGGTGCTAGTATTTCTAAAATGGGGGTCTATGATTTTTGTACTCAAAGAAAGTTGCTATGTAGAGACTCAAAAGCTCTCACAGTTGTACTTTTAAGGGTTTTAAAAATCAATTGTCGATTTGATAGCACAAAGTGTATTCGTTTTAGCAGAAATGAAAATAATTGTAAAATAGCGAGATGTTCGGTTTGCGCTTCGCCTAAATGCTCGTTCCCTGTTAGCCGAGTAGTATTTGAAGATAGTTATAATTTGGAATTTTGCTCGGAATCACATAAAATATAGATAAAAGTATTTCTTCAGCATGATTCCAAATAAACTGATTAAATGGTTAAAATTGATTTATAAGAACTAAAATTTTGAGCGGATTGCTTTAAAATTATTAAGTTAATCTAATAATCTAATTTTCCAGATTTTTAAATAAGTATAAAAAACAAGTATCAAAAACAAGTATCAAAAACAAGTATAAAAAACAACTTTATCTACAATAAAAAATACAGAAAAGGGTTGAAAAAGATGCGAATTGCTCACAATGTGACAGAACTTATCGGTAGAACACCATTAGTAGAACTCAACAAAATTCCTCAACAAGCGGGATGTGTTGCCAGAATTGTCGTAAAATTAGAAGGAATGAATCCAGCAGCTTCAGTGAAAGACCGCATTGCCGCGAATATGGTCAAAAAAGCAGAAGAACAAGGATTAATTGAACCAGGAAAAAGCATTTTAGTCGAACCGACATCCGGTAACACCGGAATTGGTTTAGCAATGGTAGCAGCAGCCCTTGGCTATCGTTTGATTTTGACAATGCCCGAAAGCATGAGTTTAGAAAGACGAGCCATGCTCAAAGCTTACGGTGCTTCTTTAGAGTTAACACCAGCCCAAGAGGGGATGCGTGGAGCAATTAAGACAGCAGAAGAAATTGTCGCGAATACTTCTAATGCTTATATGTTGCAGCAATTCAGCAATCCAGCAAATCCCCAAATTCATCGCGAAACCACCGCCGAAGAAATTTGGCAAGATACCGATGGAGAAGTTGATTTTGTGATTGCTGGTGTTGGTACTGGCGGAACAATTACCGGAATTGCCGAAGTAATTAAGCAACGCAAGCCCAGTTTTCAAGTAATTGCAGTAGAACCTAAAAACAGTCCTGTACTCGCTGGTGGGCAACCTGGGCCTCACAAAATTCAAGGTATAGGTGCCGGATTTATCCCAGAAGTTTTACGTCAGGATTTGATTGATCAAGTAGTTGCCGTAAGTGATGAAGATGCGATCGCGATGGGAAGACGTTTAGCAAAAGAAGAAGGAATATTATCGGGTATTTCCTCTGGTGCGGCTTTGTGTGCAGCAATTGAAGTCGGCAAACGTGCGGAAAACAAGGGACGTTTGATTGTGATGATTCAGCCTTCCTTTGGGGAAAGATATTTGAGTACCCCAATGTTTCAAGATTTAGGTAGGGAAGTGGCTGCGGTTGGGTAATTATTCAACTCAGTGAACAGTAAACAGTTATCAGTTATCAGTACCTACAAGTTAAGGATTATTAGTGGGGATTGATAGATGTTGTAGAGACGCGAAATTTCGCGTCTCTACATTATACGCAAGGGTATCGCGTCTCTAGATTAGGTTATTAAATGTTTGAAGATTTGTGCTTGCGCTTGAGGGAAGAAGCAACAACTGCACCGACTGCAACTAAGCCTAAAATAGAAGTGGGTTCTGGTACTTTTCTTCTCGCCATTTTCAAAGTTTTCTCTTGGCGATAGTAATTTAATCCAGTAACCGCACCACTTCCAGGTAAAGTGATATTAAATTGTGTAACTCTCTTGTCACCAAAATCGAAATTGTATTCTCTGAGTGAGTTGTCACCTGTAACATACTGGTTTCCATCCCAACTAGTACTCAAAAGTTTCATTTCACTAATATAAGTACTATTTGCGTTACTCTCTTTGACAACAAATGTATTATCAGCTTTTTTATCATTTATTCCTGAAATTTTATCATTTTTTTCTACATCAATTTCTGTAAAAAAATTAGTATTATAAATAAAGTTCCCAGTACTAGTACCATCAGCAAAAATAGCGCTGAAGATTGGGTCACCAGGGTCATCAAAGTCTAATAAACTAATGCTATTGAATAAAACCCCAACCCCATCTGTAAATTCGTTGAAATCGAATTTTATTGTACCAGGATTATTGCGGTCTGCATAATCATCTGCTTCTAATTTATTTTTGCCATTATCTTCCTGAATAATCAGGACTTTACCTTGGTTGGGAGATTTATATTTAAGAGTACCATTTTGACCTTTTCCGGTAGCTAAATCTGGATCGCCACCAGTACAACTGTTTGCTTCACAATTACTGTCGTAAAGCCACAATTCGCTTTTTCCACCTTTTTTGAGGCTCGAATCTAACTTTAAGCCATAATTAGACCACAAATTATCTAATTGCGTTCCACCGTATAATGGGTTACTACCAACACCAACGTTTTCATCAAAGGTGATGTTGACTTTTTTGTCTTCAGTTACCAATTTTTCAAATTCTACATATTGAACATTTGCCGTATTTGCAGCTTGAGCGGGATTTGCAGCAATCGTAACTACAGTAGCTAATAATGCACTAGTACTCAATCTAGAAAATAATCTATTAATTCTCATTTCTTTATTTCCTTCTCTTAAATTTTGATATTTATTGAGTGCCATATCAGTTTTAAGAAATTAAAGGAATAGATAGGTTAGCAAGGAGTAAACACTCTCTAAAAGTTAAAGGTATTTTATTCAAAGCTCAAATAAAGCTGCTAAGTTTAAATACTGTTGTTTGAATAAATAACCATATATTTACGTAAGTATTTGATTTTAGTGAAATCCATGACTTAATAAATTTAGGACTTACGCAACCGGCAGATTTTTCTTGTAGGGTGCTTGTACAGTGCAGCAATTCTTAACCCAATCAGATGAAAGTGAGAGTACGGCACCAACCGGATATTGTGACAATTGCGGCTATTCCTGTAGTTGTTGGTTGTTATTTTCTGCTAACTACTAACCACCATCCACTATCAATTATTTAGCAATTCATCGCGCTTGCAAAACAACTAAAGTCATATCATCGCTGTTTTGTCTATCTGCACCGATGAATTGCTGAATTTGATTAAATAAACAGTCAAGAATTTCTTGTGGTTCGTTGTAATATTTACAAGCGTTGCTAAAAGCAATAATTAGATTTTCTTCATCAAAACGTTCACCGGAAGGAGAAGCCGCATCAGTTAATCCATCAGTGTAATAAATAATTGTATCCCCTGGCTCTAGGTATGCTTGATTGTTTTCGTACTGACTGTGAGCTTCCAAACCGATAAGCATTCCATTTGTATCCAATCGACTGACGGTTTTTGTGGCAGCGTGCCACCACAAAGGAGGATTGTGTGCAGCATTACTATAGGATAAAAGCCGCTTTTGCGGGTCATATTCCGAATAAAACAAGGTAATAAAACGGCTGGAATTGTCCAAATCTGCATACATAACTCGATTTAAGTTTTGCAGAATTCTGGCTGGGGAATTAAGGTGTAACACTTCACCTCGTAACATTCCTCGCATCATTGTCATGATTAAACCGGCGGGTACACCTTTACCCATTACATCACCAATCACCATAGCCCAGCGATTGGTTTCGATATTATCGCCGTCTTTTGCTTCGGCGATCAAGTTATGGTTGGTAGGGATAAAATCATAATAGTCTCCCCCCACTTGATTTGCTGGTTTACAGCGAGCAGCTAAAGCTACACCAGGAATATTTGGGCATTGACGGGGTAAAAGTCGGCGTTGAATTTCCGCCCCAATTTCTAATTCTTGATCGAGACGTTCTTTTTTACGTAATTCTACACCAAGCTGGTCGTTTTCAATTGCGACTGCGGTTTGATCGGCTACCAAACGGACTAACTTTTGTCTGGTTTCAGTCCAAGTATATTCGGGATCTCTACTTAAAACGTATAACCATCCACGTTCCTTATGTTTAACCAGAATTGCAGTACCAAAAGCCTGCATATCTGGTCCCAAACAACGATGCATCTGAGCATCTAACATACCAGTAGTGGTTGCTAGAGGTGCAGATACTGGCAGGGAAATTTGACTGCTAGCGGCTTCTAATGCCTTACGTATATTTTTGCGCTGGCGGCTATCTTGCCAATGTAGCTGTTCTAATCGAACTTGACCATTTGGTTTGTAAAGAAACAAAGCGCTACCATCGGCATCCGTTACCCTAGTTGCCATCAGCGGTATTAGTTCCAAAAACTGATTTAAGTTATTGAAACTTCTCAGAGCAAATCCCAAGGATGAAAGTAAATCTTGGATTTTGTTCTGCTCCCGATGCAGCCGTGCCACAAGTTCTTTGAGTGCCACGACTGGAGTGACATCTGTTGGGACACTGCTATTACTATCAGCTGGTTGGGAAGGCAGGTGAGACACAGGCTATTGTATTATATTGCT
This sequence comes from Rivularia sp. (in: cyanobacteria), assembly GCA_050329355.1. Lineage (GTDB taxonomy): Bacteria > Cyanobacteriota > Cyanobacteriia > Cyanobacteriales > Nostocaceae > Rivularia. The sequence goes on along the minus strand of JBHJOU010000249.1, from coordinate 3,473 downwards.
CTTTTTTAATTGACTAAACTTTAAATGATTGATACACCAAACAAGACGAACTGAAAGAATAAACCATATTTATATAAGGTTTATCAGTTTAGCAAGAGTAGAAAGACAATTAGAGTAAATTTTATAACTATTTTTTTGTGTGATTTGTTTTTTTGATTTGTATCGATTTCTTGTTTGCAGGAACTTGGAGTCAAATATCAATTTGTCTCCCGCCGGAAATATTTTTATCTCATCACAAGTCGTTAATCTTTTCATAAATTTATGATCAAATCATATACCTTCAGACGTAAAAAATATACTTGCTAACTAACAGCAGTAATTGGTTTTTTTTCTAGCTAGTTTTGGCTATGACCATCGGAGGGTGAGAGCCTTTAGGGGTGAGAGCTTTTATCTGAATTTTCGTTATTGAAAATCAATCAATTAAGATGTTAATAACAGTATTACAAAAAAACACACATTTACGTATCAAATCTAGGGAAAGTATACCCTAAGACCTTTAATTTAAAACTTATTCAAGATATTTTTTGAATCATGATGTTTTTCCTCTGATTTTTTTATGGGGATATGTTCCTAGGTACAGTTAACAGACATGACTATAATCCAGCTATATATATATATATGTTTATATATATATTTATTTATATATGCTGTGTAAAAATATAATGCTCACCAGTTAGTGGGGAAGATAACATATTCTCAAGATAATTTGCAATTATCGGCTTGCATGAACAAGTGAAAATACTAAGACATATAAAGATGCTGTTCTTAAGGGAATTTCCTAGAGCGAATTTTCGCATCCAGTGTAAGTCTCTTTTTGGATTATTGCCCGATGTAGCCGATTAACAGTAAATAATTTCCCTTTGCTCAACCACTAAGCAAAGCTTCTACAAACTCGTAGCTAGAAAAAGGACGTAAATCTTCAATACCTTCACCAGCACCGATAAAGCGAATGGGTAAACCTAACTGTTGTACTACCGCTAAAGCAACCCCTCCTTTAGCAGTTCCATCAAGCTTGGTTAAAACTACACCGCTAAGTTCAGCCGCTTGCGAAAAAACCTCCGCTTGTCGCAATCCATTTTGACCTAATGTAGCGTCTAGAACCAACAGTGATTCTACTTTGGCATCAGGAGCTTTTTTATTGATAATTCGCCGGATTTTACTTAATTCCTCCATTAAATTTTTCTTGTTCTGCAATCTACCTGCGGTATCTACTAGTAATAACTCGGTTTCTCGCGACTGAGCTGCGGCGATCGCGTCAAACACAACTGCTGCTGGATCTGTATTTTTCCCTGGATTTGCAATCACTTCAACTCCGCTTCTTTCTCCCCAAACCTTAACCTGCTGTACTGCGGCTGCGCGGAAGGTATCTGCTGCACCAATCAAGCATTTGTAACCAGATTTATTTGCCAGATGAGCAATTTTACCGATAGTAGTGGTTTTACCAGCACCATTCACCCCAGTCATCAACCAAATATTAAAAGTTTCTTTTTCGGGAGTAAATGAAGCGAACTTGGATGAATCTTGCAGCGGTTTATCCAAAATATCCCGCAGAATTTTTTTGAGATATGCGATACCTTCTTCTGGTGGTAAAGCTTCTTGACGCAATTTTTCCTGCAAAGACTTAATAATGAAATCTGTAGCTTCCACACCGACATCGGCTTGCAGCAACAAAGCTTCGATTTGTTCTACCGCATCCGCATTTAGTGGTCCTTTACCGACAATTGCTTTAAGCTGGTTAATTAAACTACGACGAGTTTTATCTAAACCTTGTCGTAACTTTTGTAGCCAAGTAATTTCTTCAATAGAAACATCTTCCGCACGTCTACCTTGTGCTGCAAGGACTTCTGTTGACCATAAAAATCCTTCATCAAATGCCAGTTCCGGTATTTGCTCAATTTCTTGCTTGGTATTATCAGATACTCTTGTGGCTGATTCTATCCGTGAATTCTCTATATCGATGGCACTAGCAATAAGTCTTTCCTGTTTAGCTTCTCGTTCTAAAGCAGCTCTTTCCAAGAAAGATAAATTAGCAGGTGCTGTTGATTCGGATACATTTGCTGTTTCTACTTCCGATATGATCTCTTGCCCTGTAGCATCTGCATCTGATGTTTCTACCGCAGAACTAGTAGTTACAATAGTTTCTTCTACAACTTCCTCAGATTCGATAACAGTTTGAGTTACTTCTTGGGGAGATTCTACAACTTCCTCAACACTTATTTCAGATGTAAATTGCTCAGTGGAAGCAGTTGTTTGCTGCTTTTCCTGAATATTTTTATAAGCAGCTTTCGCAAACGCTAACAAATCAGTCGCTTCTGCTGGAGGAGATTCTGGAGTTTGCGTTTCGGTTGATTCTGTACTTACTTCTTTTTCAACAGCAGTTTGCTCTTGCTTCTGTTCGGAAGAAGTATCAGAAGATTTGTTATTTTGACGGCGGAACCAATTAAAAACCATTGCAGCTGATAACGTAAGTTATTAAATAACTATGAATCTTGTTAAAGGTTAAAGGTCGAAGGTTAAAATTCCTAATTCCGGTGGTCTTAACTCCTCACTGTCAACTGTTAAGTGTCAACTGTCAACTCCTTTTGTTGATCGGTGACTTTGCGTAAAACACCATTGATAAATCGATGTCCATCTTCTCCACTGTAGCGTTTGGCTAGTTCTACCGCTTCGTTGATTGCTACTTTAGCAGGAACATCAAAAAACTCCATTTCTCCTACAGCGATACGAAGAATGTCTCGATCAATTTGAGCAAGACGCATTACTTGCCAATCTACTAAAGCAGCAGATATCTTTTCATCTATAAATTTACGTTCTGCCGCGATTGTTTGCACAAGTTGAACGGCATATTGTCGCACGTCTTTATCTTGATTGGCTAGCTGGATCAATTCTGGAAAATCGAGGGTAGCAGCCAACTGATTTATTGCTATCTGAGTATACCCGATTGCCTCTTGGAGCATTGTTCTAGCAGTATTTAAGTCCGCAGCACGAGTTTGACTGGTTAAAATACGTTCGTTACTGCGCTGTAGTTCAGCAGAAGCATTTTCTAAACTATCTTGTACTTCTACTCTCAAAGTACGTACTGCTGCAAGCACTAATTTGGGTAGTTGATCTTCTGTTAATTTTTTGGGATTTACAGGTATTTGAGAAAGGCTTAATAGTGCCAGTTCGCGGGCAATTTGACGGGGTGGACGACGGTCTTGCATATCATTCTTAATATAATTCGTAATCGCACTGGGTGCCGCCACAAGACGGCATATCGTAATTCAGCTTAAAGAAATTTAACTTGCATAAACTTGCATAAGTACTTATCCTTCCTCAACAGGTATTACTTGTCGCTTTTTCTCTCGTGATTCGAGTTTGCGTTCTTTGGGAATTTCTAAAGAAGGTAGAGGTGCTGCTTGAGAAACAATACCACCAGATATTAATATTTTGAACGCTTCTTCTATCGACATTGATAAGTTCACCACATCGTT
>JBHJOU010000250.1:0-4034 GCA_050329355.1 Rivularia sp. (in: cyanobacteria) | reverse complement strand
ATTCCATAAATTCAGACCATACTTTAAGTAATTTCCTTCCTTCAAGAGCAGCGGAAATAATTTCATGGGTAAAATAAGCTTGTAATTCTACACCAGGTATAGACTGTGGTTCTTTGCTCGTAAAACTGCTGGAGTATGGAGTTAGTTTTAAATCCTGTAAACTCGGTGCAGTCGAACCAATTAGCACGATACGATCTTTAATCCAACTTTTAGGTACCTCTCCATTTAATACTTTTCTTAAAGATATTCTGCGAAAACCATAAGCTTTGTTTTCACAGTTTTCTGGACAAGCAGGTTTGGAAAAATTGGACAAAAATTGATAACCACCATCATCAGCTTTGACGTAGCCACCGTCATTATGTTGAAATCGAGTAAATGTAGCTTTACCCAATTGTAAATAATTAGAATTTTTGGCTCTTTTAGGTGTAATACCCTCAGATTTTAAATACAGTCGCGCCAATTTTAAAGCGAAGCTTTCATATGCATTATTATCAATATGTAAATACAGTAAACCACGCCGCACTTTACCGTCACTATCCACTACCACATTATTAAAACCTACTTGGTTTTTTTGACTTAATATAGATGGTGGACGAACACGGTCATTTTGATTATCTGAGAGTAGTTCAATGCCAACTAAATTCGGTGTTGATTTAAATATTTTTTCCAGATTTTCACTACCAGATGATACTGGTAAATCTCGATAAATATCTAAACCAATTGCACGAGGTTGATAAGCTTTGATTTTTTGTAATAATTCAGCAACCTTATCATCAGAAACTGGCCAAGAACCTAATTCTTGCAAAGAAGCTTCATCTATAGCTACTATGGTAATCCGCTCTTGATATCTTTCAATTGGACGCAATTGAAAGAATTGGTCTAAAGCAGTCCATTCTGAAGATTGCAATAACCCTAACCAGCGCAATACAAGTATGCAAAATACTACGCTAGAAGCGGTTATTAATTCTCTGTGTCTTTTGAAAAGTTTTTTTTGTAATACAAAGATAGATTTTTGTAAATCTTTGCCTAGCTTTTTTCTTATTCCCATTACCCGTTCGGGAGAAAAATTGTCAAGTTAATCATTTGCTAAATAATTAATACAGTTAGGATGCTAACTATACTTTGTATTGAGAGATTTTGGTAAAATTCAATCGAATATCTGGATTAAATTCATTAAAATCTTCAAAAATCTTGTCGCTGAATATGGTTCATGAGAAAAACTGACCTAGCTCTGTATTTAATGACGGTGATTATATCTATGAACCAACAGGAGGTTTTAAAGTAACTATAAGTATCTGCTTAGTACAAGTACTGATGTTACATAATAAAAGGGTACTTACAGAAACATCCTATCGGCAAGTGCTAAATATTAAATTATTGATGTTTGTATGTGAATTTTAGTTTCCCTCTAGTATCTAGTTATAGGCTAATCATTTATATCAGCCTGTAAAAAATTTCATTTCACAATTAAACGTGAATTACTGACAAATCTGTTTTTATTCTTTTACTGACATGGCTTACAAATATTTTTTCCTTTTTTATTTTTAAGTACTTTAACTTATCTATTAGAACAGATAAACATTGTTTTTATACATTAAATTTTAATTGTGTTTGTGAAAACACAATTTAGAGAAATCGGATTTTTAGAATAAGTATCTGTAATCAGCTTACAATTGATAGGACTCCACCCAGGGATAATCAGAAGAACCAAAGCGCGATCGCAATTATCGAAAATAAAAAAGCCAACAGAAGTAGATACTTCGGTTGACTTTTGGGATTTGATAGGAGCGAAATTAAATTTGTCTAACTCTTTCAACGATTTAGATAATACTTGAAATTAGTCGGACCTTGATAACCAGAAGCTTTAGCTAATGCTTCAAGATTTTGCGCTCCATTATAGGTTTTACCTTTAATCTTCCAAGTGGGATAACTTTCAATACCAGCGGCTTTACACTCTGGTTTTTGATTGTTGGGATTATCCGCAGGAGCGCAATCTATATGAGGTACTTCTTTGTATGCTTCCTTACCAAATAATAGCTTTTGGTCGTGACAATGAGGACACCACCAAGCAATATATTCCATAGCTCCAATTTCTTTGAGATGACGAGCTAAGGCTATTTCTGCTTCCCCAGAAGTGGTAGTAATTTCCCAACCAACTCCCGGTGTTGGATTTTGTTGCGGAATAAAACTAATTGCTCCACCTTGACTAGAATCAGTTGGAGCAGCAGTTCCATTAGGTGTGACACCAGCATAAACACCTAATGTCCCAATCAGCGTTACCATTCCGACAATAATTGCAGTAAAGAAAATTTGTCCTATATCTTCCCAACTACGACCGATAATAGTTAATACCAGCATCGTTAAAGAAAATAGAGCCGATGCAATACAGTAAGGACAAATAGTTTTGATTTGGCTAAATAAAACATACATTAAATAGCTGCTGAAAACCGTCATGGAAATTGAGCCAATTAGCAAAAACATCCATGTTAAGTTTTCTAACTTCTGACGCTGTTCTTTATTTTCTCCGCTTTTGAAAAGCAAAGGTGCCAGAGCAAATACTAGCATACTAAAATATGCCAGAAAGCCGAACAAAGCTAGTGGTTGTCCGAGAATTGTAGCCCAAGGGCTAGAAAGAACACTGTTACATCCAGCAGCAGAACCCGCAGTTGCAGAGGAAGCGGTACAAGCAGCTTCTCCTCCGCTCAACTTAACGATGGTTAGATAACCAGTTACTAAAGCACCACAGGAAGCAATTCCTGCGATTAGTAAACGCGAGAAGCGATGAATCCAAGGAGTAGAACGACGACGAATCATAAGCTAAAACATTATTAATTGGGAATAATAAATCGGAAATAGGGAATAAACTAGGATGTTATATTCTCAATCTCCATAACACTAGCAATTAAAACCTGATATCTTATAGCTTAATTTAGTTAAAACTAACGGATGCTGCAAGAACCGAAATTCAGTTTAGGCTAAATTCACTAAAAAAAAGTAACTATGACAGTAATTCAGACAATACAATATTATTGTTTTGCTCGTTGAATGACCATTACGAACTACTACAATTGCTAACCACTACAATTCCCAATTTTCGTTGTTAAGAATGTAGCTTCAGAGAAGAAATTGATTCGGCTTGACCTTTGGAATTAAAATTAGACCGAGCAGCTTCTACAAACTGGCTGACACGAATTGGATCTATAGTTTGCTCGCGATTCCCGTGACGTTTCAAAGAACTCGAAACAATTACACCATCCGCAGCTTGCATTAGTGTAGCAATATTATCCCAACTCGCCCCACTACCAACAAATACCGGAGTCCCTTTCGCTGCTCTCGATGCTAATTCCAAATCTTCAGGATTGGGAGGATTACCTGTAGCCCAACCCGATAAAATCACTCCATCCGCCAATCCCCGCTCAATTGTATCTTCAACGGCATTCGTTAAATTAACCGAACCCAACGGACGAGCGTGCTTCACCAATACATCCGCAAGGATTTTCACATCAGAGCCTAATTCTCGCCGGTATCTGAGTAATTGATGCGCTTCTCCTTCAATTAATCCTTGGTCTGTTGCCATTATCCCCGTTAGCACGTTAACCCGGATAAATTCAGCTTGGGTACAACTGGCGATCGCGATCGCACTTCTGGCATCATTCCGTAACACATTCAAGCCGATGGGTACAGTTACAAGATTTTGTATACGCTGTACTACAATAGTCATGGCACTCACAACCGCCGGGTCTACCTGATTTTTAGTAAAGGGCGCATCAAAAAAATTCTCGACAATAATACCATCAATTCCCCCGCTAGCAAGGGCGACTGCTTCTTGTTCGGCACGGTCAATTATCGCTTTGAGACTACCTCCCCAGCGCGGTGAGGTAGGCAGTGGTAACAGATGAACCACACCAATAATTGGTCTTCGGGTTTGAAATAACTGATATAGATCCACGTCTTTTTCTTTTACGGACTTTGTGTGGTTTCCCGACTTGAAGGTAAATGTCACCTTATAATAAAGTAACCTTAGTTGCTACAAT
>JBHJOU010000931.1:0-2243 GCA_050329355.1 Rivularia sp. (in: cyanobacteria) | reverse complement strand
GAAGGTCGTTTAGGTTTTACTCGTCCTCGTGGTTGGAATATCGGTACAGTAAAAGCCTTGATTCGCTTCCAACATTCCCCAGCACTATATGCTAATCGGTCTAACTTAACAGTACTAGTTAATGATACTGCTGTCGGTAGCATCCCTCTGAATCGCAAACAATCTCAGGTAGGTCAAGTACTGTTAAATATTCCCCCGAAACTACTACAAGAATATAACGAACTTAAAATTGTCGCCCAGCAAAATAATACCTCCGGATGTAGCGACCCAGGAGACCCAACTTTATGGACAGAAATTCTACCAGACTCAAATTTAGCTTTCAAATTCGAGCGTAAAGCAATTCCGCTCAACTTTAGTAACTATCCTTATCCTTTCTTTGACAATCTGAATTTAGAAACCAACCGGATAGCATATTTAAAGCCTCAAAAGACTAGTCAATCTTGGCTAGAAGCAGCAGCACGTTTACAAGCTTCTTTAGGAAGACAGGCAGATTTTCGACCTATCGAGACAAACCTCATCTCTGATATTGCAGATGCATCAACCAACGAAAGATTGGTAATCATCGGTACTCCCAGCGAACAACCAGCCTTAGCCGATTTGAATTTACCTCGTAAAATTGTCGCATCTCAAATTTTGGACTCTAATCAGAATCCAATATCAGAGGATACGGGAGTCTTAATCTTAACTACTACTCAAAAAAGTAAAGTTCCCGTTCTAATTGCCACTGGAAATGGTGCGAAAGGAGTTGCAAAAGCTACACAATTTTTAGCACAACCTTCTGCACGTAAAATGGGTACTGGTCAAGTAGTGTTAATTAATAACCTTGAAGAGGCTCCCACACCAGGAGAGAGAGAATGGTCTCGTTTTTTACCCGAATCTAATAATTTTCAACTAAGCGAGATTAAAACTCAATTTAACGGTGATGCCTTTAGAGATTCTAGCGTCCGTGGTTCTGCGGCTCCACCGATTGAAATCGATTTCCGTGCATTACCGGATGACAGATTTGTGCGTGGTAGTTCAATGAACTTAGTCTATAGCTACAGTCCGCAGATGAATCCGAGAACTTCCGCTGTAGAAGTCCTATTAGATGGGGTTTTCATCGGTGGAGCGCGTCTCGATTCAGATCAGGGAGAAATACGTAAAAATCTCAAAGTAGATTTACCAGCTAAATTGGTTAAGCCTGATTCTAAACTTCAGGTATTTTTCCGCATGAATCCTAAAGAACCCTTTGATAAAGCAAATTGTATCAGTCCCCCAGACCAACAACTTACAGGTACAGTTCATGCTGATACCAATTTCGACTTAAAACGGGAAAATTCCGTGCAGCTACCTGACTTGAAATTAATGCAATATGGGTTCCCCTTTGCTGCACCCCAAGATTTATCTAAAACAGCAATTGTCCTTCCCCAAGAGCCTAATAGTACAGATATTTTGACAATGTTGGCTTTTAGCGAACGTTTAGGAAGATTGAGTAGTGCAGATTCCGTCAAACTGGATGTTTATACTTCAGACACCTTACCCGAAGAAGTGCGTAAAAACCAGCATTTAGTCGGAATTGGGATGCGAGAGAAATTTCCATTTCCCGAAGTCTTTAAATCCCCAGGTTTCAACTTGAATCAATCATTCTTACGTGGTTCAGCTAGAGCAAGCGTCCAAGCTCCTCAAGATAAGCAAGGGATGATCAAGCAAATTCTCTCACCTTGGAATAGCGATCGCGTTGTGTTGGCTTTGACTGCTCAGACAGAAACGGGGTTAGAGAGAGTAGGACAAGTATTAAATAAAGACCCTTGGTTTTTCCAACTTCAGAAGGATACGGTATTAATTAGCAGCGAAGAGAAAAACCCCCTAGCTTATGATCCAGACGGTTATCAGCTAGCATTTTTTGACAATGCTCCATCTAGTCGTCGCATCGAAAACACTAATGTTCTGAGTAAAATGTCGCGGATGCTGCAAGAAAACTGGCTATTAGTACCTGCGGGTATGGTTGGTTTATCTCTGATACTCTACGGTATTTTCCAATTGTATTTAAAGCGGATTTCGACTGCTGATAGAAAGTAAAAACCTTACTAGTATTCCACCACATTAATTTTGAATGTTTAGTTTTTCCCAAAATTGTCTAGAGACGTTATGTATAACGTCTCTACAGCACCTCGGTAGACGAACAAACCCCTCAAAACTAATGAAAAGAACTACTAGACGCAGAGAAAAGAGAATAAAGAGAGATAAATAATTTTAGAGCAGTA
>JBHJOU010000401.1:0-2509 GCA_050329355.1 Rivularia sp. (in: cyanobacteria) | reverse complement strand
AAAGGTCAAAGGTCAAAGGTTAAAGGTCAAAGGTCAAAGGTTAAAGGTCAAAAATTACTATCAACTATCAACTAACTCCCAACTCTCAATCCAAAATCTAAAATCTAAAATCTAAAATTCCCATGATGCAAATACCTTTAGCAACATATCGAATTCAATTTACTCCTAACTTTGGTTTTCTCGCAGCTTCATCGATTGCTTCGTATCTGGAAAAGTTGGGTATTTCTCATTTATATGCTTCTCCAATTCTTACTTCAAGAAAAGGTAGTACACATGGTTACGATGCCGTCAATCCTCGTGAAATTAACCCGGAATTAGGAGGTGTAGAAAAGTTTGAAGAATTAGTCGAACAGCTTAACTCTTTAAATATCGGCTGGGTTCAAGATATTGTACCCAATCATATGGCTTTTGATAGTCAAAATGAAATGCTGATGGATGTTTTAGAAAATGGGATAGATTCTAGATATAGAGATTTTTTTGATATTGATTGGAATCATCATTATACGGAAAACAATGGTAAAGTATTAGCGCCATTTTTAGGTAAATTTTGTGGTGATTGTCTCGAAAGCGGTGAATTGCAAATCCAGTACGAACAAAACGGTTTAACTATTAATTATTATTCTCATAAATTTCCGATCCGCATAGAATCTTATAACCAAGTTCTTACTTATGATTTACAACGTTTGCAGGAAAAACTTGGTAGAGATAATCCTGCTTTTATTAAATTTTTGGGTGTTCTTTATACTTTGAAGTATATCCCATCCGGGGAAGAAGGACGAGAACGACAAATTCAAATCGACTTTGTGAAACGGATGTTATGGGAACTTTGGAATGATTCCGAAGAAGTAAGAAAACATATTGAGGAAAATATTAGTATCTTTAATGGAGAAGTAGGTAAACCAGAGAGTTTTGATTTATTAGAACATTTATTGACAGAGCAATTTTTCCGGCTTGCTTACTGGAAAGTTGGGAATGAAGAACTCAATTACAGACGCTTTTTTACTGTTAATGATTTGATATCGCTACGAATTGAAGACCAAGAAGTTTTTGAGACTACTCATTCATTGATTTTAAAATTAGTTGAAGAAGGTAAATTTGATGGATTAAGAATAGACCATATTGATGGTTTGTATGACCCAGCACAGTATATAGATAGATTACGTGAAAAAGTACCAGATGTTTATTTAATTGTTGAAAAAATTCTCGAACCTCAAGAAGAATTACCAGTAACTTGGTCGATTCAAGGAACTACAGGATACGATTTTCTCAACCAAGTTAACGGTATTTTTTGCGCTCAATTAAATCAACAAAAATTTGACGATATTTACCATCGTTTTATTGGTAAAGCTGCTTCTTGTGAAGAGTTAATCGACCAAAACAAAAGATTAATTATTGAGAAACATTTAGCAGGAGATATTGATAATTTAGCTCATCTTTTCAAAAAAATATCTGGTAGATACCGTTATGCTAGCGATTTTACCATGTACGGTTTAAAAGCGGCTCTAGTGGAGATTTTGGCAGTATTTCCGATTTATCGCACATATATTAATAGTGGAGGAGCAAGTTCAGCTGATAAGGAATATATTGAGCAAGTAATGACTCAAGCTAAAAAGAATATTCCCAATTTCCTTAATGAACTCAGTTTTATTGAAAAATTCCTGCTATTGGAGTATGACGAGCATCTTGCAGAAGAAGATAGAGAAGAATGGTTGCGTTTCTTGATGCGATTACAACAGTTTACCGGACCTTTGATGGCCAAAGGTGTGGAAGATACTGTACTGTATGTATACAACAGATTAGTTTCCCTAAATGAGGTTGGTTCTCATCCCACTCAATTTGGGGTATCTTTGGAAGAGTTTCATCATTACAATTCTAAGCAGATTGCAAATTGGCCCCATACAATGAATACCACATCTACCCACGATACTAAACGCGGGGAAGATGTCAGAGCCAGAATGAATGTTTTATCAGAAATTCCCGACGAATGGGAGCAAAATTTGCAACAATGGCGCGAAATTAATGCACCATCAAAAGATTACGTCGGGGGACGAGATATACCGACTTTTAACGACGAGTATTTGTTTTATCAAACTCTGCTTGGTGCTTTTCCTTTTAGTCAAGAAGAGTATCCCGCTTTTGTCGAGCGGATGAAGGAATATATCATCAAAGCAATTCGAGAAGCAAAAGTCCATACTGCATGGCTTAAAAATGATAGCGATTACGAAGATGGTTTTACCAATTTTGCCGAACGAGTTTTGAAGGATAGTGAAGATAATCAATTTTTACAAGCTTTTCGTCCTTTACAAGAGAAAATCCAGCATTACGGTATCCTTAATTCTCTTTCTCAAACATTATTAAAACTTACTTCGCCTGGGCTTCCTGATATTTACCAAGGAACAGAACTTTGGGATTTGAGTTTAGTAGACCCAGACAACCGTCGTCCGGTAGACTTTAAGAAACGAGAAAAGTATTTAGAAGAAATTCAATCTCAAAGTGAAGCGCATTTACC
>JBHJOU010000308.1:0-4728 GCA_050329355.1 Rivularia sp. (in: cyanobacteria) | reverse complement strand
GAAGTAATTCAACAAGTTGATTTCCTCGATATAGCAACTTATGGAGAAATTAAAGAATTTCGTTGGGGAGTAACTCGTTCCCAAGCTTTATCCGTATTAAAATATTTCATAGATATTCGCTTACCTGAATTTGGACCATATCAAGATGCCATGGTAACAGGAGAAGAAACAATGTGGCACGCGATGCTTTCTCCTTACCTGAATCTTGGTTTACTCCAGCCCTTAGAAATCATTCAAGCAGCAGAACAAGCATACCATAATAAGCAACTTGCTTTAAACAGCGTAGAAGGTTTCATCCGTCAAGTGTTGGGATGGAGAGAATATATGCACGGAATTTATCATCATGTCGATGCAGATTATTCCCAACAGAATTGGTTTGAACATCACAAACCATTACCCGAATTTTACTGGACTGGTGAAACCAAAATGAACTGTCTGCATCAAATCTTAACTCAAGTTATGGATACAGGTTACGCTCATCATATTCAAAGATTGATGGTATTGAATAACTTTGGATTAATTGCAGGAATTTCACCACAAGAATTAGAAAACTGGTTTCACACAGCATTCATCGACGCTTACGACTGGGTAATGCAAACCAACGTCATCGGTATGGGACAATATGCAGATGGTGGTTTACTCGCATCCAAACCTTATGCAGCATCAGCTAATTATGTGAATAAGATGAGCGATTATTGTAAAAGTTGTGATTACAAGCATTCCCAACGTATCGGAGCAAAAGCTTGTCCCTTCAACTTCTTATATTGGGACTTTTTGAATCGACATCGGGATAAATTGAAGCATCAGGGAAGGATGAATTTTATATTAACGAATCTTGATAAAATATCTCCCGAAGATTTAGAGACAATTCATCAGCAAGCGGAAAATATATTTTGACAACTACCCATTTGCAAATTTTAAGTGAAAAAATTAAATAATTTTGCAATAATTTATTTTTGAGTCATTATATAAGTTTTAAAAACAAAACTCTCAAACTTGATAGGCTAAAAACACAGCCAAAATTAAAGCAAGCAGAAAAATAATTCCATGACACAATCAGAAAACATTCCAAAACCAAGACCAAAACCACCAGTAGAAAAAAAATTCCAGCCCATCACTGTGGTAGACTGTAACACCGACAGTCCCCGGATTTTTACCCAATGCTATAAATGCGACCAACCTCTATTAATTCAAACCCATCATGATGGAAGTGAACCAGTAGATCACAAAATACAGTGTCCAAACTGCGGTAGGATAGCCTTTTTTGCCCATGCACCCAAAATAGTTGCTGTAGTACCATTAGGTGATGCACCTACACCTACACCTAGTAATTAATTCTAGACTTTATCAAAATTTGGGATTTTTCGTACATATAAATTCAAAATTAATTAACCCCTATCAGGGGTTTTTTTGTATTTGCAATTATTGCGATGTGTTACGATCATCAGTAAATTCACTCTCATTAATAAATAATATAAATATAGTTCCCTTCACAAGCAAACTCACCATGATGAAGTTAATCAAACTTGCAACACTGGGATTATTTGCTGCATCTGTCACACTTACATTAACTCCTGAAGCCAGAGCTTCAGTTAAAACCACAGCAAACCAAAGCCTTCCCTTAATTAGCCGTCGAGTGCGTGCAATTCGTCGTCGTTATCCAGTATACCGAAAACGCCGCAGTTACAGAACTCGTCGCTACAGAAAATGTACTAACAAAATTCGTTACTACAGAGGTATCCGTCAGCGTTATCGTCTGTGTAATTATTACCGTAGATAATTTTGATTTCGCACAAAAAGCTCAAAAGTTGGTAAATGCAAAAAATAATTCAATGTGAATTAGATATAGAAGTCGGGTTTTTATAAAAAATGTCTGATGTGACAGATATTTAACTAAAAAACCCGACTTCTGATTGTGGGATTAAGTCTATCCAACTCACCTTAATTCAAAAACAAAATTCCTGAATTATTTCTTAAAATCTTTAGTCGCTGGTAAACCTTTTTTCAAACTGACTGGATTAGCTCCGGAAATATTTAACCCATCAACTTGATTATCCAGACCCATTTTAGAAGCATAAGCTTTATTATCAGCAATACGAAGATTAACATATTGTTTACTTTGTCCATGCAAAGTAATAGCTTTTTGAGAGCTTACAAAAATATTATCAGTGACAGAAATATTAATTAGTTTTTTTTCACCTCCTATTCCCATAACTACACCGTTACAATTCTGAATAACATTGTCATAGAATTTCAAATTTTCAACACCATTTCCATTCGGACCAAGATTCATCGCATTACCACAATTATTGAACTGGTTATCATGAATACTGATATCTTTAGTCGGTTTTTTCTTTCCACCCCAACCTTCTATCCAAAAAATCCGATGTTTAAATCCACTGAAAGTATTTTCGTAAAACTCCGCACCTTTAATTCCTAATTCTAAACCTGACATATCGTCAGTAATACCAGGATTAGCGTGCAATTTATTTTTATAGAAAAGTAAGTTACCATTGGCTGCAATTTCTTCATCTTTATCCCATTGATTAATCAGTGAAACCCAGCCATTTAAATTATTATTATAGATTTTATTGCCTTTTTGTAAATCCCAAATTTCAATAGAAGCTGATTTATTTGGTTTTTGATTTTTGCCAGCTTTCAAATTAATCGTATTATTATATATTTGAGTATTCCGAACGTTACTAGCAACGCTTTTAATCCCACCACCAGAGTTTTCTTCAATATAATTATCATGAATCAATAAGCCATTTACGCCCATAAATTTAATTGCTCCAGAGAAATGTTCATTTTTCTGACCTTCTCTACCAGAAGCATTGATAAATCGGCAATTACTAATTTCATTATTTAAACCAGAAATATCAATTCCAGCATTATTAAAATTCACAAAAGTAATATTTTCAAACAAAGAATTCTCTCTACCCCAAGCACGAAATCCTAATTTAGCTTTGTCTTTTCCATCAATATTAAAATTCCTAAAGAATTGATAACCATCACCTTTTTCATTCTTAAAATCCTTAGCTTCAAAAAGCACATCTTGGTAGTTTTGACCTGGAGTGATAATCGTTTTTTGACCAACACCTTCTAAACTAACGTGTGAAGGAACTGTTATCATCCCCTTAACTTCAAATGTACCCTCACCCATCTTAATTAAAGTGTTTCTTTCAGCAATTTTAAAAGCTTTATCTAGAGTCAGGAAGGGTTTTTTTAAAGTACCATCACCAGTTTTATTATTACCATTCACAGCAACATGAATTACCTTTTTTGGCTTTGCAAAGGTTAATACTGTTTGACTATTATTACTAACGCTAGAATCTTTTTGGCTCTGTGCAACAGTCATCATCGCAGCAGAATTTGTTTTATCTCCAAAACAACCATAAAGCCCCGTCAGAACCACAGCAGATAAAAATAGCTGACGAAACATAAAGCAAATCACTTCTACTAAATTGATAATTAAAATATAATTTTTTATTGTTAAGATAATATTATCTTTGAACAAAAATAAGTATATTTAACATTTTACTGCTCTTGATTTTTGAGAAATCATAAAATCGAGAATTATCTGGATAAAACTTAAACATACTTTTTTATTTAACTTCTTTTTTAATAAACTTTAGAATCTGAGAAAGCCAGAAAATCTCATCTAATTTTGCGAATAAATAGGAGTCATTTCACGAAATTCTATCTATTCCCCAACCTCACAGATACCAACTCAGCCGCCAACTCAATCGCAGCTTTCATACTCGTAGCATCCGCAATTCCCTGACTTGCAATATCAAACGCAGTTCCATGATCGGGAGATGTTCTCACAAAAGGTAATCCAATCGTAGTATTAACCGCTCTATCAAACGCCATCAACTTTACCGGAATTAAACCTTGGTCGTGATAAAGCGCTAAATAACCATCGGCTGGATTTTCAACAATAGATTGAATTTTAGCATTACCATACCAAGCAATCCCAGGTTTTACCCACATTGTATCCGGGGGAATCGGTCCTTCTAAAGTTAAATTTGTCCGCTTTCTCCGCTCCGAATCCAACCAAGCAATCAACCAATCCGCTTCCTCAGTTCCTAATTGTCCCCTTTCTCCACTATGAGGATTTAATCCCGCGATCGCAATTCTGCCATTTTTTATCCCAAAATCCTTTTCTAAACATTCCACCAATAAATCGAGCTTCTCACTCATCAACTCCGGTGTCAGCGTTTTTGGGACTTGACATAATGGTATATGTGTGGTAACAAGCAAAGTGCGGAGAGTCCAATTAGTATAAGGTGAACGAGCCACAAACAACATTCCAAACCTTGCGACTTGACTCTTTTGAGCCAAAAGTTCCGTTTGTCCGGGATAATTATAGCCAGCAGCCTTCCAAGCAGACTTTGCGATCGGTCCGGTAACAATTCCATCAAATTTACCCGCAAGCGTTTGATTTATAGCCGCTTCCATATAAGCAAAGCTCGCTGCACCACCTGCGGCATTTTCAACACCAGGAATAATTGTATCCTTAATATCATCGTCCAAATTGACATCCAAAACAGACAACTCAGCAGGATTCGCCAATTCTATATTTTCTTTTTGCTGTAGATAAGTATAACTTTTTAATAATAAATCTCGGTTTCCAACTACAGTTAAGTCGCAACCTTCACCAACTACCGAGTCAGCCAAAGCCTTCAAGATAACTTCCGTTCCAATTCCTGCCGGGTCTCCCAAAGT
>JBHJOU010000920.1:0-7234 GCA_050329355.1 Rivularia sp. (in: cyanobacteria) | reverse complement strand
CCATTTCTCTTGTTCCCAATTAACATTCACTTGTTGTAACGTCATCGAAAGCATTTCCGAATGGGAATACCCGAAAAGCGAACAAGTAGCATTATTAACGTAAATAAACTCCGCATTTTCTTCTAGGCAAAAAGCAGCGTTCTTCGCATGATTAATTAGTACTTGAGCTAATTTTAACTCTTCTTGCAGATCCAATCTGAATCTCCAGTTGGGCTCGATAATCATAATAGTTTTGTTCAAAGTTACTTTCGGCTTGTACTGGTTTCACGCTTACCCTGCTTAATTGCTATCCCCGAAAGGTTGCAAGCAAGTTTGAGCTATTCTGAGTTATCCCTGGATAAGTTTTTAGCATTGATAAGCATTATTACTTAGATTTTTTACGATAACTGTTGGGCAATAAGTTTCTTAAATAGCTTTACTTTAAATAACTTATCAAAAAAATTAACAAATTAATATAACTTTACAGAAAATTTCATATTTTTATCCTAATTGTTTCAGGTTGTGCCGTATACGTATAATTTATGACATTATTTATGGCTGCTGAATTATTCGGCTATTCACAAATAAGCTGATTGCAATCAAATTAATATATGATGAATAATAAACAAGCAAGCTCTTAAAAACAACTAAAAGAGAAGGTAGTGCAAAATTTGAAAATTGCTAAAAATAGCTTAGACACCGACAAAAGTAGAACTGCGTTTCTGTATTACTACGTATTATTATATTACTTAAATAATAATATTTTCGGCAGAATTTTTGAACTTCATCGCTACGTAAATTAGAACGTATTTGTTTTTGTTAATGCGTATAAAAAAAACTCCTTACTTAATAAAATGATTAAAATTACCGAAATAAACCGGGTAATAGAGAAATAAATTTGACCTCTTTCTGATAAATAGGGGCTAATTTCGTTTGACCATTTAATTTATTTTCTTATTACTCTCTCAGAAATTTAACTATAAAGATGACTTACACAGCATCTATCACAAGAAATACTTCTAGATTAGAATTACAACTAGGAATATATCCGCATCTATCCTTAGAGATATATTAAGTTATATTACCGGATTTTTTGCGGACGTAAAAATTTTCGTCATGGTTGACCTAAGCAATGTTCTCTTATCCTGAGTATGCTGATGATTGTTCTAAGTATTTTGAACTACTTAAAAACCGCATTTTCCGCTTTAAAACTGTTTTAGTGTAGTAAAAAATACTTGTACTAACCCGAAATACTTAGTATTTTTGATTAAAAGAGTATCAATAAAGACTAAATAGTTAGATTATTAATCAGTAATGTAAAGAAAAGCAAAAGAATTGCCAAGCCAATCAAAAGATTTTTCATTGCAGCTATCTATAAGACTTATGTACTCTGTCTTGTATAAACACACAGTCTTGGTTGTTTTGCTTATCCAGTTAAAATTTTTCTACTGACAGCAAAGGTGGTAATTAACCATTCCCAGTGTTTGTATAGCTGGGTGTGAAGTTATAAGGAAATAGTTCAGAAGTACAACCATAAGAAGTTTTGACTGTAATAGGAAGAACATCCGAGAAGTCGTAAATCGTAAATGGTTATCTAGTCCCTGACCTTGTTCAGTGAGCGTATATTAAATAATGGTTCAAAATCTTACTAAAAGGGTTTCTGCTGCGAACTTACAACAGAAATTAGTCCCTAATAAAGAAATAAGTAAATGTGCTGACACAAGCAACGAGAATATGACGGTTGCTGACGCGGTAGCGCAAATGTTGGAAAATTTGGGGATAAAATCCGCCTACGGCGTTTCAGGGGGTGCGATGGCATCATTGTGGGGCGCTTTATCCAACAGTAGTGTAAAAGTTTTGAACTTCCGCCACGAGGCTGGAGCAGCATTTGCCGCAACAGAAGCTTATTTTGCCAGCGGTAGTCCTACTGTAGTGTTTACCACAGCAGGACCTGGTATAACCAATGCCTTAACCGGGTTATTCGCTGCGCGTGGCGAAGGTGCAAAAGTGATTTTGCTGTCAGCTTGCACCTCAGCAGCACAACGGGGACGGTGGGCAATTCAGGAAACCAGTACCGACACCTTGCCCAGTAGCGGTATATTCACCACGGGTACAGTGTTTAATTATGCTACCACAGTGGAATCTGCTGCTCAATTACCGCAAATATTTCGTAAACTTGCTTTGGGATTTGCCCAGCCTGGGGGCTATGTAGCTCACTTGAGCATACCTACCGCTGTGCAGAACATGGCGATGAGCGATGTGAGATTACCATCTCAAGGTGTTAGCTGTTCTTTGGTAGCGGCGAATCAAAGCGCGATCGCAAAGGTTGCTGATCTACTTTCACAAGGTACATTCGCGATTTGGTTGGGATTTGGAGCGCGTAATGCTGCTGAAGAAATTCGTCAACTTGCGGAAAAAACCGGAGCAGCGGTAATGTGTTCACCTAGGGGTAAAGGAATTTTTCCCGAAAACCATCCCCAGTTTGTGGGAGTAACAGGTTTGGGGGGTCATGGTTCGGTAATGACCTATATGCAAGAACAAGCTCCCATCCGCACCTTAGTGTTGGGAAGTCGTTTGAGCGAACCGACATCATTTTGGAATCAAGAAATGGTTCCCGCCAAAGGTTTTATTCATGTTGATATAGACCCCAACGTACCGGGAGTAGCTTATCCTCATGCAGAAACTTTGGGAATTCAGTCCGACATTAAAAGTTTTGTACAGCAATTGCTGCGTCAGCTAGAAACCGATGTTGAAGCATTGAATCGAGTTAAATCACTTCAACCTTCATCATTACCCAAGCCGGAACGTTCCCCAGTGGAACCCGGACAAGAATCACCCATTAGACCAGAAGTTTTGATGGAAGCGATTCAAAAGGTAATTGTAGACGGTAGCGATGCGGTTGTAATGGCTGAATGCGGTAACTCGTTTACTTGGTCAACAAATCTATTGCGATTTGGTCAAACCAATCGTTATCGAGTTAGTACCGGAGTCGGAGCAATGGGACACGCTGTCACAGGTGTTGTCGGTGCAGCCCAAGTTCGTAAAGGTAAAGCCGTCGCCATTGTCGGAGACGGAGCCATGTTGATGAACAACGAAATCAGCACGGCAGTTAAATATCAGATTCCGGCAATATGGATTGTCCTCAACGACGCTCGTTACAATATGTGTCATCAAGGCATGAAAATGTTGGGTATGACGGGCGCAGATGCAACCATCCCTCAGACAGATTTTGAAATGATTGCCAGAGGAATGGGAGCCAAAGGTATCCGTGTTACCAAAGAATCTGAAATTACAGCAGCGCTAGAAATGGCGATGGCGGCAACAGGTCCGATAGTAATCGATGTTCTGATCGATCCAGATAGACCAGCTCCTTCCAAAGGACGCAACAAAGGTCTGGCTGCTCAAGGAGTCAAATCGACTTCTGAGAGCAAACCAAGAGTACAAGCATCATTCCCGAACATCTGAGGACGGGAGTTAGGAGTTAAGAATTTTAACCTTTGACCTTTGACATCTAACCTCTAACCTCTAACCTTTAACCTTTAACCTCTAATAAGGAGAGCAGAAGATTGAACCTTTTTGAAAATGTCAGCGAAATGGGTCACGAGCAAGTATTGTTTTGTAATGGTAAAGACCCAGATATCAAAGCAATAATTGCGATTCACGACACGAGTTTAGGGCCGGCAATGGGTGCAACACGAATGTTGCCTTATGTCAATGAAGCAGCCGCTCTCAAAGATGCTTTACGTTTAAGTCGGGGTATGACTTATAAAGCCGCTTGTGCCAACATTCCCGTTGGTGGAGGTAAAGCCGTAATTATTGGTAATCCTGCACATAAAACCGACGAGCTTTTATATGCTTATGGACGTTTTGTCAATAGTTTGAACGGACGTTTTATTACGGGTCAAGATGTTAATATGACCCCGGAAGATGTCCGCAAAATTAGCAGAGAAACCAGCTATGTTGTCGGGGTTGAAGAAAAGTCCGGGGGACCTGCTCCTATAACAGGATGGGGAGTATTTTTAGGTTTAAAAGCGGCAGTAGAATTTCGCTTGAAAACTTCTAATTTACAAGGATTAAAAGTAGCGATTCAAGGTTTAGGAAATGTCGGGACAAATGTTTGCCGTCATTTACATGAAAACGGTGCAAAACTGTTTGTTACCGATATTAATAAAGAAAGAACCGAGGAAATTCAACGTCTGTTTGGTGCGACTGTAGTTGAACCTTCAGAAATTTACGGACTTGATGTAGATGTATTATCCCCTTGTGCTTTGGGTGGAATTCTTAATAACGAAACAATTCCTCAAATCAAAGCAAGCGTAATTGCTGGTGCTGCCAACAATCAACTTGGTGAAGAAAAACAAGACGGAATGATGTTGGTAGAAAAAGGGATTTTGTATGCTCCCGATTATGTCATTAATGCCGGAGGATTAATCAACGTTTATAACGAGATGATTGGTTATAACGAAGAGAAAGCCTTTAAGCAAGTACGAAATATTTATAATACTTTGCTAGAGATTTTTGACCGAGCCGAAAAGCAGCAAATTACTACAGATGCAGCTTCCAAACAGTTAGCAGAAGAAAGAATTGCTAATGCTAAAAATATGAAAAAAGTTTTAGCAACTGCTGGCTCAGTTAACGGTAAAAGCTAAGTAATTATTTGTTTATTACCTTTAACCTTTGACCTTTGACTTATATTGAGGGGTGATTATGGAAAAAAATACATTTGCGACATCTGCTTATATTGCAACTTCACCAGAAACAGCTTTTGACTATCTTTGTAGTCTCAAAAATCTGGATGAGTGGACACTATTTAGCAGAATGATAGAACAGATTGATGAAGATACCTGGTTGGGAACAGCATCTGGTTATCATGAAAATCTTTACTATCACGTTAAAAAGCTAGAGAATCCCAAGTTTTACGGCATTGAATGGCATTGTGGATTGGAATATCAAAAGTATTATCAAGTTTATCCAGTATTACTTTTCCCTACCGATTATATAGAACCGGGAACAAACCAGAAAGGGGTATATTTCCACTGGTTAAGTTTTGTCGATCCCAAGCGACAAACTGGCATGATTATGCAAGGCATTCATACAGTACATACTTCTGAATGTCGATCGCTAAAAGCAAACTTGGAACGTAAAGCCGGTATTACATCAGCCGCAATTGGACAACACTTTATAGATACGGACACTATATATGTTGATGCGCCGATTGAAATGGGTATCGAATACTTGCAAGATTTGCGGAATATGGACAATTGGGCGCATTTGCTCAGACCAAACGGCGAAATTACACCTTCCGAAGGTGAGTTTCTTGACGAATACAACCAAAAAGTAAAAGCAAGCGTCCAACTGCACAGTTTGAGTAAATATTATTTGCTCGAACAAGAGTTTTACTATCCAGAACACAATTATTATCAGCGAACTCCCATGCTTTTAATACCATGTTCTTATGCTTTTGCAGACCCCGAAGCCCGTGGTTTTATTATGCACAGAATCAGTTTCTGGAAAGCAGATAAATCACAAACTCACGGTAAGTTGCAAGTAGAAGACTTGGGTGCTGAAAGTATGAACATCAAGCGGATGTTGGAAAGTAAAGCTGGTAATTTAGAAAGCTTTAATAGAGGAATGAGCTATATTCCGCAATAGAATTTTAGATTTTAGATTTTGGATTTTGGATTGTAATCTTTTTTGAGCTTTACGTTTTTTAAAAAGCATACATCTAAAGTCTTTATTCTGAAATTATTGCAGTGAGATGAATTCAAAATCTATTAATGATGAATTCTAAAGCTATTTCCCAGGGTGTTTTTTTACTACTTTTCATTTTTCAACTTTGTTGACTGTTTATTATTTATTTCCAGCCCTTAACTTTAGACATAGAGTGAATCTAAAATTTAAAATCCAAAATCCAAAATCGAATGACAGTACAACAACTTACAAATACATCTTTTAAAATACTTGCGTCCAATCTAGATAATCCCAAAGGACTAGCATTTGCTCCTGATGGGAGTCTCTATGTCGCTTTATCGGGAATTGGTGGAGATGGAGCCTCAATTCCCTCTCCTAGTGGTCAAGGCAATTTAAATTACGGTCTGAGTGGTGCCATTTGCAAAATTGAAAATGGTACCGCTAAACCTGTTTTGACGGGATTACCTTCTGTCGCGTTTCGCGATGGTACTGGTGCTGCTGGTCCTCACGATATTAAATTTGACGCAAATGGTAAAGCTTATGTTTTATTGGGTTTGGCAGCTAATCCAACTTTGCGCGATTCCCTTGGCGATACTGACCTAGGAAGAGTAATTACTTGTGATTTGAGTACAAGTACTTGGTCAAGTATAGCGGATATCTCTTATTATGAAGCTACTAATAAGATTTTGTCAAGCGATTGTGAAGTTGTTAGTAATCCCTTGTCTTTCTACGTAGATAGCAATAAATTGGTAGTAGTTGATGCGGGCGCGAATAGCCTCTTCAGCATAAATACTGATGGCAGCGATATAGAGAAACTTGCTGCGATTCCCAATCGGATATTAACTAATCCCATATTTCCCGGTGCTTCTTCGGAAAACTTTGACCGGGGACACGTACCACCACCAAGCGCTTATGCTAAAGCGTTACCGTCCCAGATGTCGATTCAATCGGTACCGACGGATGTAGTTAAAGGTGTAGATGGAGCTTATTACGTTTGCGAATTTACTGGTTTTCCCTTTCCAGAAGGCGGCGCGAAAATTTATCGAATTGATACTTCGGGCGAATTAGAGGTTTTCGCTGAGGGATTTACACAATTAATAAATTTAGCTTTTGATACCGAAGGTAATTTGTATGCTTTACAACATATGAATCAATCGGGATGGAAAGGAAAACCAGATGGAGCCTTAATTAAAATTGCTCCGAATGGTGAACGTACAACGCTCATCGAGGGTAACGGATTAGAGATGCCTTCTGCTCTCACAATCGGACCTGATGGTGCTTTTTATATCATCAACCGAGGTGGTCGTCCGGGAAGTGGACAGGTTATCCGAGTTGAGAATCCCCAAAATATTTCCGGTCACATTAAATAGCTTGTTAAGGCTTGCACGTAAGGTAAGCCAAGTTCAGACGTGAGACGGAAAAAAGTTTCAAGCTATTAATACGCTTGATTTTCATATCCCAACCATTGGGGCTGTTCTTCAGGGAACCGCATTTATTCCATAAATTACTAATCAATTTCACAAATTATGAAGTTCAAGTCAATTGCTCTGGCACTTTTTACTGT
>JBHJOU010000888.1:0-2188 GCA_050329355.1 Rivularia sp. (in: cyanobacteria) | reverse complement strand
AAGAAAAACGTTCCCAGCTATTTAAAAACTTGGCTGACGATTTAGAAGATGTTTGTATTAAACTGAAGAAATACTATCAAGATATACAGCGAGATTTAGACAGTCAACCACAAGAAATTCAGGCAATGAAAGCTCAGGAATTGCAACGTCTCAATCAGCAATTACAACAAGTCGGAAATGATTTTCGCAACCATATTGCAGCAGAAGTTAATCAGGTGGTAACCAATGCCTGCCATAGCTTTGAAGCCGATTTTAAGGGATTGCGATCGCTAATGATTCACCGTTTGGATGAATTGTTAGATACTTTCTCTGTTGCGGATACTTATAAACGTGCGACTTTGAATCATCCTCGGAATGCAACAGCACCTTTGATTGCGATTTTAGTAGAAGCATTGTATTATTTATCAAATCAGTTGGAAGATATTTTAGTAAAGTCTTCCGAGGATATTGTTGCCCGTTTCTTTCAACGTTTAAATGAAAGAATTAGTAAGGCTGAATATTATCGTCAACTATACCGTTTATTAGGTAACGATGGAGGTTTAGAACAAGAATTAGAGAATTTAAAACAGCAGATTGCTCTGGCTTTAAAAAATGCAGCGCGGGTAGAATGCGATAGATTTGTCAGAGAAAGTCCTAGATTTTACGATGAAGGTACTTTTTCAATATATCAGTTTCGTCAAACTTTACAGCAAACTTCTCAAGCTTACGATTGTGAAAGTATGGTAGATGCGGAGCCTGCGATTAGACAATTATTAAAGCTAGATTTTGAACCAAAAGTCAGTAAAACGATTCGTATAACCTTCCGTCAAACGATTAATCAAAGTTTTAAAACTCAGCTTTTGCCAATGGCAGAAATCAAGAGTGATGAAATTTTACAACAATATCCCAAAGCACGGGCTTATTTAGAGGAAACTTTGCAAAAAGAAGCTCAAGAGAAGATTGCTCACAACAAACTACTCTTAAATGCTATTTCTGAAAAAATTGCCACCTTCAACCAATCGACTTCCGGCATCAACCTTTGCTTGGAAGCGATGCAACTCTACGAGCATTTATTACCCACCATCGAGTCAGTAGAGACAGAAATAGTAGATAGTACATCATCTGAAAACAACGGTTATGCTGAAAATATAGCCCAAATTATCTAACCTTAACGATTGATGTTGTTTCTGTGACAGAGATATCAGAAAAATATTGGTAACTTAATTGAAACTTATCCTAAATTAATAGACTGAGATGAAAAGTAAATTCAAACCTTTGAGTTGCAACGACGATGATGTTTTGTCTTACAAAGGTAGCTTGCTCAAATTTAGTCAGTTTAAGCAACAGTTAGAAAATGAATTATGGGAAAAAGTCAACTATCTTCTCACAAAAGAAAATGATGGTTGTAATAGTAGAGAAAGAATATACGATTTAATTAATAATTCTTTTAGTTCCTGCAATATCAGCGTCACCTTATCTTCACCAGAAGAAGGGAATGATTGTGAGATTCTCCGACTTGGTGCTAAAAGTTGGCAGAAAGGCAAAATTAAAAGCAACTCATTTATCAATTTTTTCCCCAATGATCAAGGTTCTAATCAAAGAGTTCAAATTCAGTTTGATTTAGAATTTTTATCTGAAGAAAACGAAATTAAACAGCCTAAATTATCTTTTGATGATATAAGGTATGCTGCATAAAATATCAAATAGCTTCAAGTAGTTTTTCTTGGAATATTGGAATATATTAAATTAATTAATTTTATTTCTGTCTGTCTCTGGGTTTAACAGAGAATTACATTAAACAGATATCATCTCTTTTTTCGCATCACATCAATAGAGAGATGAAAAGTTAGTGACGGATTCGCACTCAAAAAAATGTGATGCAATAAATTATCCACAAATCTAAAAATTTAATTTTAAATTAAGTATGCATTGTCAACTTGAATCTTTGATTGAAGACAGCGAGTTTATTCTATTAAATAATATGGTTTTTAATGCTAATCAAATTAAAAACAATATTGTTAAAGATTTTCAACCAAAAAAGAATGATTTAAACTTTTGTCGTAAAAATCTCTTTCTGAAAAAATATTTTCGAGAAATAAATAACCAAGGAATATTTAACCGCATCGAATGGAAGTTTTGCTTAAAAAAAGATGTTGAATGCGAATTGATTGCATTTGATAAAATTAAAAAAGTCGATAAATTGCAACTC
>JBHJOU010000721.1:0-9368 GCA_050329355.1 Rivularia sp. (in: cyanobacteria) | reverse complement strand
GTTGAAATTACTAAGATATTACCTTTGGTTTGTACTTGCCATTTTGCTTGTTGAGCAAATTTTGTCACATCCAAATAGCGATATCCCTGGACGAGGAAACTATTTAATACCTGTGGTTTGGATAATGAAGAGAACCACTGTATTGGTTGTAGTTGCGGATTATTACTATTTAATAAATCTACTCCTATCAACTGTCGCAGCGCTCCATCACTTAGATAAGTTTTTGTAGCTTTGCCTTTGGGTTGCAACCAAGTTCCTGGTACCGTCCGACCATTCAAAGATATTTGAGTACCATAGGAAAATAATCCTTTTGAAGTAGATACTACTGATGATTGACTTGGCAAAGGCATCGAACTTTTAATTTGATTATTTTGATGCTGAGCCTTAACAATGGAGCTAGCACTGAGATTTATAATTATTGCAAGAGTGGAAAATACCGTAAACTTCAGAAAAAAGCGATCGCCCCATAATTTTGATGGCAAGACACTTCTCAAACAGCTTTCCCCAGCTTGAAGAGAGTAATGTGAGAACCATACTGTTCCCTTTTTTAATATTTCAATAGAGCGATCATTTTTATTACCTCTAGAACTGCGGATTTTTTCTTGACTCGAAGAAAGCTTTTTGACCATAATATTTGATGAAGTAGTGACTCAAAAAAATTGATTTTTTTGGAAAAGTTTGATGCCAGGAATATCCCCGCATCAAATTTTCGCTTTTACATCGAAACAATTATCAAACTCAAAGTTGTCTAACGTGATAGTGTATAATTATCTTTCTGCCATTTGTAAAACCATGACATTAGTAATTTACGCGCCGAGATTGTAAATAATATGTCAGGAAACAGTTTCTTTTGCCACATAAATATAGGAGTTTTTGCTTGTAAAAGATAAGTTGTAATGTTTTATCTTTTTTATTCAAAGCTAGTTGTGCAGGGTATCACAGGCACTAATAATATTTGTAAGGGGCGTTACCGTATCAGTGCAGGTATACAGTGACACAAAGATTAAACAATTAGCAAAATTAGCAAGAGAATCAGGAATTGCAAATGGACAATTAGTGTAATACGCTGCTTTTAGATCGGCACCCAATTAACAGAACGGCGAGCCAGCGCCTGAAGGCGAAGGATATTGAAATTAATGAAGCGAATAATAGAAGTTTTGTTTCGGGGCGGCAATAAATCGCTGAATCTGTAATATAAAACTTGGATTTAAGAAAAGCCGATTGAGAAAATACATAGCCGTACTGAGACAAATAGTAAACTGGCAATACGTAAAAACGGTTGATTTGACTAGTGCATAAACACATAAAAAATAACGGGTCAATTTTAACACAGGCGTACAAAAATTAAGCCTGGGGTTAAAATTTTTTTTCCCGACATTTGCGAAAAGTTAATGCGGGGATATTCTGTGCATCAAACTTTAGCTAGAGATGGTAACTCAGTTTGCTTTGTTTGTGAAGAAATTTTGATCAAGAGAATTAGCGATATCGGGGGACATTCTATGAACAACCAGAAAATGAATCAAGACAAAAACATCACATTTTCAGATACTTTTTTAGGTCAAAAGTGGTTGGTTGAAGAAAGAGACGCTTGCGGTGTGGGTTTTATCGCTCATCGTCAAAATCGCCCAAGTCATGAAATCTTAGCAAAAGGCTTGAATGCTTTAACCTGTTTAGAACATCGTGGTGGCTGTAGTGCCGATCGCGATTCTGGTGATGGTGCGGGAATAATGAGTGCCATTCCTTGGGAATTATTACTTCCCGATGCGAAGCATAAAAATCAGCATCAAAATCTTGCCGTGGGAATGCTATTTTTACCCCGCGACGAAACTGCTGCCCAAATTGCCCGCTCAACTGTGGAACAAATTGCCAAGAATGAAAACCTCACCGTACTCGGATGGCGTGCGGTTCCGGTAGATTCGGGAGTTTTGGGAGTACAAGCGAGAGAGAATCAACCACAAATTGAACAGATTTTCTTGCAAGCTAAAGATGTTAGTGGGGATGAGTTAGAAAGAAAACTTTATATTACCCGCCGTTTAATTGGTAAGGCTATCCAAAGTCATAACAGCGAATGGAAGGATGAATTTTACGTTTGCTCGCTGTCTTGTCGGACAATTGTCTACAAGGGTATGGTACGTTCGGCAGTTTTAGCGGATTTTTATTTGGATTTGAAAAATCCTGCTTACTCTACTAGTTTCGTTGTCTATCATCGGCGTTTTAGCACCAATACCATGCCCAAATGGCCCCTCGCACAGCCAATGCGGCTTTTGGGACATAATGGAGAAATTAACACGCTTCTGGGTAATATCAACTGGATGACGGCGAGACAAGCAACTCTCAACCATCCCATTTGGCAAGGACGAATGGATGAGTTAAAGCCGTTTGTCAGTATAGATGCGAGCGATTCTGCTACTTTAGATAATGTATTTGAGTTACAAGTGCGTTCCGGGCGTAGTCCAGAAGAAGCTTTGATGATAATGGTTCCGGAAGCTTATAATCATCAACCGGCTTTAAGTAATTATCCGGAGATTGTCGATTTTTATGAGTACTACAGCGGTTTACAAGAAGCTTGGGACGGTCCAGCGCTGTTGGTATATAGTGATGGTCTGACTGTTGGTGCAACTTTAGACCGGAATGGTTTGAGACCAGCACGTTACTGCATTACTTCAGATGACTATATTGTGGTTGCTTCTGAAGCTGGTGTGATTGAGTTTCCCGAAGAAAATATTATCGAGAAAGGACGTTTAGGTCCTGGACAAATGATTGCTGTGGATTTGTCCAATCATCAAATCCTCAAGAATTGGGAAATCAAGCAAATTGTTGCCAAAAAACATCCTTATGGGAAATGGTTGCAACAGCATCGGAGTCAGTTATCAGTTAACAGTTATCAGTTATCAGTTAACGGTAATGGTGTCAATGGTAATGGTCACTCATCAATTGAAAGTAATCAGGTCAAAGGTCAAAGATCAAAGGTTGAAGGTCAACTATCAACTCAAATAGCTTTTGGTTACACCACAGAAGATGTGGAAATGATTATTCAACCGATGGCGATTGATGGTAAAGAACCGACTTTTTGTATGGGAGATGATATCCCTCTAGCGGTACTTTCGGAAAAACCACATTTACTGTATGACTATTTCAAACAGCGGTTTGCTCAGGTAACAAATCCACCCATCGATCCTTTGCGGGAGAAATTGGTGATGTCGCTGAAGGTGGAATTGGGCGAACGTGGTAATTTACTCGACCCCAAACCCGAATATGCTCGTCGGTTAAACTTGGAATCGCCGGTGTTGACATCCGCTCAATTAATTGAAATCAAAATGTCTGATTTTAATGCGGTGGAATTATCTACGGTGTTTCCGATTCACGGCGGGCGCGCAGCTTTAAAAGCCGCTGTAGAATCTTTGCAGAGCCAAGCTGTTGAAGCGGTACGTAATGGTGCCAAAATTTTGATATTGAGCGATCAAATCAACAATCAATCTTCTAATTCCTCGGAATCGGATTATGGAGCGATCAACGCAGAAAATACTTATATTCCTCCTCTACTCGCTGTCGGTGCGGTACACCATCATTTAATCCAATCCGGGTTGCGAATGAATGCTTCTTTGGTGGTTAATACTGCTCAATGTTGGAGTACTCATCATTTCGCTTGTTTGATTGGGTTCGGGGCTGCGGCTGTTTGTCCTTACATGGCTCTGGATACTGTAGTTAATTGGTGGTCTGACCCCAAAACTCAACAGTTTATGCAGCGTGGTAAAATTGCAGCTATTAGTTTGGAGCAAGCGATCGCAAATTACATTGAAGCTGTAAAAAATGGTTTGCTAAAAATCCTTTCCAAAATGGGAATTTCGCTGTTGAGCAGTTACCAAGGAGCGCAAATTTTTGAAGCTATTGGTATTGGTCGAGATTTGTTGGAGTTGGGTTTTAGCGGTACTACTTCCCGGATTGGTGGTTTAACCATCGAGGAATTGGCTTGTGAAGTTTTATCGATTCATTGCAAAGCTTTTCCCACAACTGCGACTAAGCTAGAAAATCTCGGTTTTATTCAGTACCGTCGTGGTGGTGAATACCACATGAACAGTCCGGAAATGGTCAAAGCATTACACCAGGCTGTTGATAGTAAAAATTATGACCATTATCAAGTTTATCAACAGCATTTACAACATCGACCAATAACCGCATTGCGCGATTTACTCGACTACGAACCCGATAGACAGCCGATTGATATTGCTCTAGTAGAGCCGGTAACAGAAATCGTTAAACGGTTTTGTACTGGGGGAATGTCTCTAGGAGCATTGTCGCGAGAAGCACACGAAACTTTAGCGATCGCCATGAATCGGTTGGGTGGTAAGTCGAATTCTGGTGAAGGTGGTGAAGATTCGGTACGTTACAAAACTTTAAATGATGTGGACGAAACTGGTCATTCGGCGACTTTACCTCATTTAAACGGTTTGCGTAATGGGGATACTGCAACGAGTGCCATTAAACAAGTGGCATCGGGACGGTTTGGAGTCACTCCCCAATATCTGATCAGCGCTCGTCAAATTGAAATTAAGATGGCTCAAGGTGCCAAGCCAGGAGAAGGAGGACAATTACCAGGCAAGAAGGTGAGTGAATATATTGCCTCTTTGCGACGTTCTAAACCTGGAGTGACTTTAATTTCCCCTCCACCGCACCATGATATTTATTCAATTGAAGACTTAGCGCAGTTGATTTTTGATTTGCATCAAATTAATCCCCAAGCTCAGGTATCGGTGAAACTAGTGTCAGAAATCGGTATCGGCACCATTGCAGCGGGAGTAGCCAAAGCCAACGCTGATGTAATTCAAATATCTGGTCATGATGGCGGTACGGGAGCATCACCATTAAGTTCAATTAAGCACGCTGGCTCACCGTGGGAACTCGGATTAACCGAAGTACATCGGGTGTTGATGGAAAATAGTTTGCGCGATCGCGTCATTTTGCGTGTCGATGGTGGCTTAAAGAGCGGTTGGGATGTGTTGATGGCAGCGTTGATGGGAGCAGAAGAATTTGGTTTTGGCTCTATTGCCATGATTGCTGAAGGTTGCATTATGGCGCGGATATGTCATACCAATAACTGTCCCGTGGGTGTGGCTTCTCAGAAGGAAGAATTACGCCAGCGGTTCCCTGGAACACCAGAAAAAGTCGTGAATTTCTTTTATTTTATTGCCGAAGAAGTACGCAGTTTGCTGGCAAGATTTGGTTATCGAAGTTTATCATCCGTAATCGGACGTGCTGATTTACTCACAGAGCGTTCTAGTGTTGAGCTTACCAAAACACGAGCATTGAATCTTGATTGTTTGTTGAAATTACCAGATACCAGAGAAAATCGCAGTTGGTTACAGCACGAAGCAGTGCATAGCAACGGTGCAGTATTGGATGATCAAATACTTGCTTCCACCACAGTTAAGAACGCTATTGACAAACATCATATTGTCAATTATCAACTGTCAACTGTTAATACCGATAGAACCATCGGCGCACGCATTGCTGGAGCAATTGCGTCCAAGTACGGTGATAATGGTTTTGGGGGTCAAATTAACTTGACTATAAACGGCAGCGTCGGACAAAGCTTTGGTGCATTTAATCTCAATGGCATGAATCTGACATTGTATGGAGTTGCTAACGATTATGTCGGTAAAGGCATGAACGGCGGTGAAATCATCATACTGCCACCCACAAGCGTCAAATATGACCCGTCAGAAAATACCATAATTGGGAATACTTGTCTTTATGGTGCCACTGGTGGAATGCTGTTTGCTCTTGGTAAAGCTGGGGAACGCTTTGCAGTACGTAACTCCAAAGCCACAGCCGTAATTGAAGGAGCCGGAGACCACTGTTGCGAATACATGACCGGCGGTATAGTGGTAGTCTTGGGTAAAGTTGGACGCAACGTAGCAGCAGGGATGACTGGAGGATTAGCTTACTTCTTAGATCAAGAGGATAACTTCCCAGAATTAGTTAACCCAGAAATCGTCAAGATACAGCGAATAGTTACACTGGCTGGGGAAACCCAACTCAAAAACTTGATTGCGCTGCATTGCGATCGCACTGGTTCTGTGAAAGCCAAGATGATTTTGGATAATTGGCAAGAGTTTTTACCGAAGTTCTGGCAGTTGGTGCCACCCTCAGAGGCTGATTCACCCCAAGCTTATGTAGGGGAAAAGCAGCTTTTGGAGATTAGGTAATAAGCTGTGGGTAATGGTTAATTACCCATTACCCATTACCCATTACCTATTACCAATTACCGATTACTTATTACCAAATTACTCTTTTTTTGTTTCTCCTCATGCTCTAACAATTCTGGAATAGTGACAAAACGATAACCTTGGTTTTTCAAATTGCTGATCATTGATGGTAAAGCGGCAACAGTGTTTTTGCGGGGACCACCACCATCATGCAACAATACGATACCACCAGGACTTGCCTGTTTCATGACTCTACTCACCAAGACAGGAGGAGAAGGAAGAGCGTAATCAATTGAATCGGCAGACCACATCACCACGGTATAATCTTTACTTTGAGCATAGGCAGCTAAGCCATTATGTAACATTCCACCTGGTGGACGAAACAAAGTAGTTCTAGTACCTGTGGTTTTATAAATCAGGTCTGAGGTACGGTCAATTTCTAATGCTGCTGCTTGTTTGTTAAAGACATGATACCAGTGATGCCAAGTGTGATTACCAATAGTATGACCCTCAGAGACTATTCGCTTTCCTAAATCGGGATAGTTGTTCAAAACTTGTCCGACTACAAAAAATGTGGCTTTAATATCATTTTTTTTCAATATTTCCAGTACCTGAGCAGTATACTCAGGCCATGGTCCGTCATCAAAAGTAAGAGCAATTAATTTATCGTTGGGAGCCAGATTTGCTTGCTTGATTGTTTTTCCTTGAAAACTTTTTGGCACTGTATGGAAGACACCTTTGGATATCGCTTCCTGTTGCCAAGTGCTAAGCATTGCGCCCTTCAATTCGTTTATACGAGAAAGCGAACCAGATTCCGCTGTGATATTTTTAACTTTTATTTGTTGCTTACTATCTATATTAGTAGAATCTTGCTTGATGGGTAACATCAAACCAAGCACAAAACTACCACACAAAGCAGTAAGAGCAATTAATATTCCTTGAGGTAAAGCTAACGACTTCTTATTTTCCACTAAACACGGCTCCTTCACGATCAAACCGTCATTTACGGATATGACGGTATGTAATAACACAGTTTCTCTATATTCTTTATTACCCGGCTAATTTTTACTAATCCTGAAAAATTAAACACAGGTTTACAGAAGTTCGCCTTTACAGGCGGATATATGTATAAACTTTACTTAGAAGCCGAAATTAATAATCAGGAACTACAGTTAGTAATCAGTACATTCACTAGACAAAATGACTGTATCAGTTTTACTGCTAACCAGATTCATTTTACCTTTAAGCAATGATTTGTCTATCAAAGAAAAGGTTAAAATTTTCACCAGGTAATACTTACTTTGTAAGCGTAATATCCCAGTCAGACGCTGCCCAGAATAATTTAGTTTCAGAGGATGTTTTAAAAATCTAATTTTATACTTTATCTGGCGGTTGAAGCCGCAGCTACATAAACAAAATCCGTCTACACGGGTTTAAAATTCATTAAGTCCACCTGCGTGGGCGATTTGATTTTTAAGCTGTTTTTTGATGCTTAAAATTTCAATTAGCTATTTACACGTGAATTTAGTAAGCTATTTTTAATACATGAAAATGAGTATAAAAAATCAGATTACAACATATTAATAATGACAAATACATATTAAAATGCAGACAGTAGAAACACTGAATTTATCAATATCTGAAAATATTTTTGTGTATTTGCACTTTTAGTATTAACTTATTTAAGCATTCTTGAGAGAATATTCTTGTAAGGCAAAATACATATAATATTTATTTTTTAGAATAACAGGACTTACGCGATTGTCACAAGACTCGGATGGTGCGTGACGCTACAAGTCTTATCGCTACGTTCAAATTTACTCATAGCGTCACAGCACCCTACAAAAAAATGTGCCAGTTGCGTAAGTCCTAAATAATTTAAGCTACCCACTGATTTTGAGCAAATTGTACGGCTAAACTTGCTAATAAAACAGCGAAAAATGTTGCGATCGCAAAACCCCAATCACGATGCTGTTTTAATACTAGCCCCAGAGCGAAAGACAAAGAAACGATACCGTAAGCGTAGCGCTCTACAGAGGCTGTAAGTCCGGTATTAAGTATTAAAAGGTAGGAGAAAAAACCGTAAACTGTAGCCACTAAAGGAATTTTAGTGCGTGAATACCATAATAAATAAAGTCCACCAAAGACAATAGTTATCTTAACTAAAGGAATTTTCCCAAATGGATTTCCATCTGTTGACCACAACGATTCGCCGATACCCAACCATAATAATAACCATAAAAAATAGAATACACCGTGCAACTTGATATTAGTTAACTGTTGACGAAAGCGCCATAATAAAAAACCGCTGATAATAATTAAGCCAAATAATAAAGGAGAACTAAAAACAATTTGCATTAACATATTCCACCAACCTTCACCAGCGAATCCTGTAGAATCTCGCCAACCTTTTTGTACGTGAACAAATGCTAGAGGATCATTAAATTTAACGAGACAGTACAAACTATAAAGCAACGTACTCAATCCCACAGCAAAACTAGCCAGATAAGCTTTAATGCCCCGATGTTGTTTCCAAGCAACAAACAAAAAAGCCGGAATTAACATGACTCCAGTGATTCTAGTTGCTGTCGATAATATTCCCCAAATCGCTGCTGATATATGTTGTTTTTTATCAAAAGCACGTAAAGCCGCCGTACTAAATAATAAAAATAATCCTTCAGTATAAATTACACTTCCGTAAAGAGAATAAGGACACCATGCCAAAACAACGGTACTCCAACGGGCTGCACTTATGCCATAAGTTTCTTTTACCCAAGAATAAAGCACAATTAAAGCACCTAAAAAAGCAAAATTATTTAATAATGTAGCTGCCACTTTAAAAGGCAAACCAAAGTACATAATTGCCTTAGTTAATAAGGGTAAAAGTGGAAAAAAAGCAACAGAATATTGTTTCCCATCGTTAACAAATTCGTAACCAACAACAACAATGCGGTGATACCATATGCTATCCCATGCGTAGAAAACATCCCATCCCAAAGGAGGAGATTGGGCATTTTCTGGAATTGGTAATAAAGGAGTAATCAACAACATGGCGACAATAATTACTAATCGGCTAAGAAACCACATTGTTGTAGGGAAAACTAAATTATTATCTAAAAAGTTTTTAGATTGAGTCATTCGATTTTAGATTTTAAATTTACG
>JBHJOU010000902.1:0-16408 GCA_050329355.1 Rivularia sp. (in: cyanobacteria) | reverse complement strand
TCGTTAGAGGAGAAGAAACCGAAAGCAGCGATATTGATATTTTAATTGATTACGATTTAGAGAAAATATCAGCTTGGTTTCCTGGTGGATTAATCAAAGATTTAGAGGCTTTGTTAAATCGTAAAGTTGATGTAGTTACAACTCAATCTTTACATTATTTAATCCGAGATAACGTTTTTAATGAGGCTATTCCTTTATGAAAGATAGTCGGGTGTATTTAATTCACATTCGAGATTGTATTAGTAGAGTTAAGCAATATACAAAAAAACAACTCAACAAAAGCAAGATTTGCCGAAAACTGTAACCAATATGTAATTTGAATCACTTGCGTTTCCAGTAAATCAAATTTACTATACCCTGTAGCTAATCTTATATCCTTTTCGATAAGTCAAGAATATTAGTTTTCTCAGGTTATTTGCTGCTTACTCCTTATCTCTCCTTATCTCTCCTTACCTCCTTCCTCCGCGCCCTCCGCGTCTCTGCGGTTTATTTTTCAGTAATTATATTTACAGTCGAGTATTTTTATCATCATAAAAGCGCTAGATATAGATGTTTATAGCTATAGAAAAATCACTTAAAGTAATTAATAAAATATGAGCAAAAAACATCACGATGTCCGAGTTTTAACCCATCGCGCCTTTGCTGTATTTTTGAGTGTATTTTTGATTTCCGATGTGGGGAGAGTATATGCTTCTAGGAATTTAGAAATCATTGCTCAACAGGGAGAAACGCAACCGGATGTAACTCGCGCTGAAGCAGTAAAGTTAACAGAAGAAGGATTGGAGTTATTTAATAAGCAAGGAGAAAGCCAGAAGGCTCTGCAATTCTTCAACCAAGCTTTACCTATATTTCGTGCAGTGGGAGATAAGAACAATGAATCTGCACTTTTAGGAAATCTTGCTTACCTAGAACGCAAACAAGGTAATTTACAAGCATCCCTCAAATATATCCAAAGCGCGATCGCAATAATCGAAGATTTACGCGGTACCTACACCAACCAAGACTTAAAAACCAGCTATTTCTCCACAGTCCAAGATTACTACAGAGGGTACATTAACATCTTGATGGATTTACACAAGAAAAACCCATCAAAAGGATACGATACTATCGCGCTACACATTTCGGAACGTTCCCGCGCTCGTGGTTTAATCGAA
The DNA here is from genome assembly GCA_050329355.1 of Rivularia sp. (in: cyanobacteria). Lineage (GTDB taxonomy): Bacteria > Cyanobacteriota > Cyanobacteriia > Cyanobacteriales > Nostocaceae > Rivularia. The sequence continues at coordinate 15,254 of JBHJOU010000902.1, read as the reverse complement.
CTTTTAGCTCAAGCTAACGCCAAAATCAGCAAAAATGTTGACCCCAAATTCATCGCTGAAGAACAAGAATTACAGCTAAAACGTCAAGCTCAAGAAAAAATCCTGGCTCAATTAATCAATCAAACCCCACTACCAAAAGACACAATTAAACAAACCGAAACCAAAATTGAAAATATAATTAATCAACAAAAACAACTTAAAGCCAAAATCCGCGCTCAAAACCCAGAAAGGGATAAAATTACTAACCCAGAACCTTTAAAACTGCCTGAAATTCAACAGCAATTAGATAAAGATACCGTTTTACTGCAATATTCCCTCGGTAAAGAACGCAGTTATTTATGGTTAGTTACACCAACTTCCCTGACTAGCTACTAACTACCAAAAGGTGAAGAAATTGAGCAAATTGCCAATAGATTCTACAGTGGATTAGCAAAAAATAGTTTAGCGATTGATTCAGCACAAAAACTCAGCGAAATTATTCTCGCACCCGTAAAAGATCAGATAACTGGAAAAAGATTAGTCATCGTTGCTGATGGTGTATTGCAACAGATTCCTTTTGCAGCATTAGCAGATCCAAACAATAGTAAAAATTCAACTTCAACTCAAACAGATACTAATTATCAACCTTTGATGCTCAACCACGAAATTGTTAATTTACCTTCAGCATCAACTATTGCTATCCAACGGGAAAAAATCGCCAAACGTAAAATTGCACCTAAAAAAATCGCTATCCTCGCAGACCCAGTATACAGTTCCAATGACCAACGAGTTACAGGTAAAGAAGAAACTATCAATCCCGAACTTGATTTAGAACGTTCTGCTCTCAACCGTTCCGCGAAAAGCCTTAATCGTACTGGTTGGGATAGATTACCAAATACAAAAATAGAAGCCCAAGAAATATTAAAACTCTTTCCTTCTACCGACACTCTACAAGCATTTAACTTCGATGCTAACTATAACTTGGCAACAAGTAAAAATCTTAATCAATACCAAATTTTACACTTTGCAACCCACGGTTTCGTTAATCCCGACCAACCGGAATTATCAGGAATTGTTTTATCCTTAGTTAATCAAGATGGTCAACAAATACCGGGTTATTTACGGTTAGCAGATTTATTTGAACAAGATTATCCCGCAGAATTAATTGTATTAAGTGCTTGCGAAACTGGACTTGGGAAAAATGTCAGTGGTGAAGGTCTAGTGGGCTTGACAAGAGGATTGATGTATGCAGGTGCGGCGAGAGTGGCTTTGTCGTTGTGGACGGTTGACGATAAAGGTACATCGGTATTGATGCAAGAGTTTTATAAGCAGATGTTGCAGGAAAACAAAACTCCTAGCGAAGCGTTACGGGCTGCACAGCGCAAGTTATGGTCAAATCCGGATTGGCGCAGTTGGCGCAGTCCCCATTATTGGGGGGCTTTTACATTGCAAGGTGAGTGGAAATAACCTCAGCCCAGCCCTCTCCTTGTCAAGGAGAGGGGGAAATGCGGGTGATGTAAAGAGATTAATTTTACGTTTACAAACAGGAAGGAGAGATTACCGTGAATATTACCATCAACAACAAATCTATTGCTCTATTTTTGACAACTGTAATTACTTGTGCGATCGCCATAAGTTCGTCGGTACAAGCACAAAATAATCCCAAAATTTCCAATCCCAAATTTATTCAATCCGAGGAGGGAGGTAATTTTGAATTACCAGGTAAGGGAAAACCTTTTATTCCAAATGATGTAGAACAATCAATCAAACCGAATGAAAGTACAAGTCGAGGAATACCCGATGGTGTAGATGATCGCATTCTCATGACTAGCAATAAATACCCTTGGTCAACAATTGGTAGGGTTCAAGGAACAACTACTGACACTAAAAGCTATCATTGCACGGGAACTCTAATTTACGATAATCTCGTTCTCACTAATTCTCATTGCGTTATCGATGCAGAAACTGGTGTATTAAGTAGAGATATTAAATTTTTACCGAATTTTATCAACGGTAGAGTTGATAATCCTAGAGATATTGCTTCAGTTGAAAAAGTTGTGTACGGTACTGATTTTAAAAATGGAAATCAAGATAACGCAAAAGACTGGGCTATTTTGGTATTAGATAAACCTTTGGGTCGTAAATATGGTTATTTAGGATGGAAATCTATACCATCTAATATTCTTGTTCGTAATCAGAATGCTTTCTTTTTTGTGGGATATTCCGGTGATTTTCCCAAATTTAATCCAGGAATGATAGCAGGATTTGAAAAAGGTTGTAGCATCACCGGGGAAGAAGAAGGGCTTTTATTACATGATTGCGATACTGCTGGAGGTTCTTCTGGTGGTCCGATCATCGCCACGATTGGTTCACAATACTATATTGTTGGCGTAAATAATGCCGAAATCAAAAATCCTCGTACCGGACAGGATATTATTAATACTGCGGTAAAAATTTCCACAATAGAGGAAGCATTAGCTGATAGATAGGTTTTGTTTTGAGTATATAGCAAATTTCGGTTAATTGAAGTACACATTGAACCTCACCCCTCTCCTTCCACCCCTCTCCTTAGTAAGGAGAGGGGAAGGGGGTGAGGTTAATTTTGTATTTGTTCTCTTACCCAACCTCTAAAAGCTCTAATTACAACATTCCTACCTGCTGTTTTACTCTGCTCAAGATATTGGGGTAAAATTTCAGCTAAAGATAAGTTAGGAAAGTTTTTGCTTTGCTCGGACACCACATAAGAATTATTTTGTAATAAATTTATTTGTAATTTACCGTTCTCAAATCGCCATAATTCAGGAACTTTTAACGCTGCATAAATACTTGGATGAGTCCGGGAAGTTACATCAATTTCTAAAGCTAAATCGGGTGGTGGATCTTGTGTTAAATCAAGCCGCTTCTTTCCACGCACTTTACTTTCATTTTCAATATAAAAACATTGGTCTGGTTCAATTCCCTGAAGCATTATTTGATTTTTAAAAGTAGTGGAACCCAGACTTCTAAATTCAATTTCTAATTCTTCTAAAAGCGCTTTTACTAAGTCACCAATAATTTCTTTATCGTCTTGATGTTCTGGCAATGGTGCCATAATTTCTAGCATTCCTTGGTCATAAGCAATGCGAGCGGCACGGTGTTCTCCTAGTTCATCAAGAATTGTTTCAAATTCTTGCCAGGTGATATCACGCAACAAAACCCGTTGTCCTGGTGGAACATCAATACGTTTAATGCGGTAGAGCATATTACCACTCCCAGTCTTTGTGCGATTACTATTAGCTTAACCTGAGTTCTACTTCTTCAAAAACCACCATTAAGAAGTCGGGCTTTTTACCTGACAGCATTTTGCAGACAAGTCTTGTGGGATGGGCATCCCTGCCCGTTATCAATTATCAAATACATTCACAATCAGAATATGATAATAATTGTGATAATTTGTAAATAAACTTTACATTTATTGGCAATGATCAGATTGATATCGGATTTTGATGGACCTATTTGCGATGTTTCCGAACGTTATTACCAGGTGTATCTGTTTTGTTTAAAGAAAAACCATCGTCAAAATCAACAAATACGTATACTTTCTAAAGATGAATTTTGGCAGTTAAAACGTTCGCGTGTACCAGAAAAACAAATAGGCATTATATCCGGTTTAGAATCAGCACAAGCAGAAAATTTTGCTCAATTACGAAAACAAACCGTACATACCCAGCCTTATTTTGAGTATGACATCCTCGCACCTGGCGCTGTAGAAACTTTACTTAAAGTTCAACAAGCTGGAATTGATTTAGCGGTAATGACTATGCGCCGAGTCAGGGAATTAGAATACGCTTTACAAAAATTTGATTTATACCAGTTTTTTCCTGAAAACCGTCGTTACTGCCTTAGTAATGATTACGTAAAAACCCGCGATATTGATGATAAACCGTTACTTATGGCACAGGCTTTAAAACAACTACCCCCCGCAGAAGAGACTTGGATGGTTGGAGATACTGAAGCTGATATTACTGCTGCTAAAAAGCATGGTGTAAAGTCGATAGCTGTAGAATGCGGTATTCGCGATCGCAATCAACTCGAAGCTGATCATCCAGATATTTTTGTTAAAAATTTAACAGAAGCTGTGAATTTTTTACTCAAAGGTTCGGCATCATAATTTAATATTTAAAAGTAACAATGAAAAAATCGGAAAACAGGGAATTTCTAGTCCTATTCCCTATTTTCCCCAATTCAAATTACTTGAGAAAACTACAAATTAGCCACAATAATATAAACGTTACCACCGTAGCAAACTGATTCGTTGTCAAATTAGCCGAATTTAACAGTTCTGTAAGAGAACTAGCTATAAGTCCTCCGATAATTAAACCAACTATCAAACCTACTAAAGTAAATAAAACCGCTCTACCGAATTTATTTTCCTTGCGATTGAGAAAATAAATGCTTACTCCAACTCCGATTACCAACATTAATTGTAAAACTTGGTCGCCTCCAGTTCGATAAAACAAACTGTTGGCACTCAAGCCAAGATACCAAATACCAGGTACAACTATGTCAAGGGTGCTGGGTTTATCTACCATACGTTGCAGCCATGGGGGTGACTGCTTTTTGGGAGCTGGACTTAAATCGGGAGTCACCTGCACTCTGGATTCGGGGAAGCGAATACGTTCGGGTACTTTAATTTTACCTTCCTGACGCATCCGCAAGCGGTTCATCAGTACGGCATCATAAGCAGCTTCAATAATTTCAATACGGGATGTATCGCCACTATATTGTTCTACTAGACGATTGCGTGTATCTTGAATTTCTTCAAAGCTAGCGTCTTCCGATACCCCAAGTTTTTCGTAGGGATTTTGGTCGCTCATGGGAGTTAATTACTGATTGCGAGGTCGGCAGCAGTTTCTTGGTTAATAAAAACTATTTTATGATTTTTTTTAGTAGAAACCAATATTATTACAGTCAATTTTAATAATCTTACCTAGATTAGGCTATAACAGGAACGGAATTAACACAAGTGATTTTTACTAAAAGTAACTTTAACATATCGCAATAACTCCGTGTATTCCCTCATGCCGTTGAGTCTGAAGGGCTTTACTCTAGAATTTGAGATAAAAACACACAAAGCGAACATTTTTCATCAAAAAATTAAACTTTGTGTTTTATGTGAAGCCGTTGTTTTTCTCCGGAGGGAGGTTTTAATCGATAATCCTCTTTCTTTGTTTTGTGCCGTTTAACCGCATATAGATTTAAAATTGATAGCGTTTAATGACTTTGTAACTTGAAGTAAACTATTTTCTAGTTTAATCTTCAATTAACACGGTGGCATATTAGATTATGTATCTATAATTGTTAGATACTCTTGTAAACCAAGAAGAGCATTCTTGTTTTATCCCCAGGGTTGCATGAAAAAGAAAATTTACGCTCTGATTACCGAAGCCAAGGCATTACACTAGTATGTGTTTGGAATAACGGGTTAGGAGAGTTTTAGCCTTGTAGATTATTTTTGCCCAAAAACGGATATTCGCGTCTAAAAAATGCAATCCGTCTGTAAATCCTATGAATTTTTTTGTAAAGTGATGGTCATGGCTCCTGCTGCCAAGATTCTTGTAGTTGACGACGATCCTGCCGTTAGAAATTTAATTCAACGCTTCTTGATGAAGCAGAGCTATCAAGTGGAAGCTGCCGAAGATGGCAAAACCGCATTAGCTCTCTTCGAGCAATTTAACCCGGATTTGGTAATTTTAGACGTTAATTTACCAGATGTAATCGGGTTTAATCTTTGCCAAGAAATGCAGAGTCGTAACGGTGTTTTTGTTCTCATGCTGACTAGTCGTGCGGATGAAGCCGATAAAATTCGCGGCTTCTCTAAAGGTGCTGACGACTATCTTACCAAGCCTTTCGGTTTGGGAGAGTTAGAAGTCAGAGTCGCAGCTATTCTGCGCCGTCAGCGCGTTGTAACCACAGCGGAACAGAAACGTTTGGTTTTTGAAAAATTGATGATAGATCCTGTGCGAAGAGAAGTTTCACTCAATAATCTACCAGTTCCTTTAACTGCGTTGGAGTTTGATTTACTGCATTTCCTAGCCAGTCATCCCGGTAGAGTTTGGCGACGTGCTGAACTTATCCAAGAGGTATGGGATTATGAATATGTTGGCGACCAAAGAGTCGTAGACGTACATATCGGTCAAATTCGTAAAAAGATTGAAGCTGATGCTGCCCAGCCTGCATTGATTCAGACGGTGCGTGGTGTTGGCTATAAATTTGAATGCCCAGCTCCAGATCAGCAGCCTGAGAAAGTACTTTAATGTAACAGGAGGTCAAACCTCCTTTTACGTATTTTTAATTCTCAATCAGTTTAAAGATGACAAATTTAATTACATCAAGATGTCAATCATAAAGGTAAAACTAATTGTACATTCTTGATAAATGTCTTGAATCTACCTTATTTTTAGCTTTTCCTTGTTTAATAATTTTTTATTTTAAACAAAAATTTAAACCTTAAAGTTTTATAATTAATCCTCTTTTGGGAGGATATTTTTTTGTTGATATTCTTTAGGTATTATCACTGAAATTTATTCAGGGAGGATTTTTAATCAAAAAAAATATGAGATTATTCTATATTTTTTATTTTTACTTAAGTCTATAGCTGTAAGTAAATAATAACATCCCTTGATATTAGCACCCAACTATGATCAAGAAATATTTTTACAAGTATTTCCCTTTTAGTTGTGTGCCATGAGGGACATATCGACGATTACTCAATTACTGACTTAATTGCTATTACAGCATCAAACAAATAAATCACCGATTAGAAAGCAGCTAAATCGCTTGTCTCACAAGACTTGACACTTTTTGCACAGCTGCCTTCTGAATTTATGCCTTTATGTACTAAAAATTTTGAAACAACGTTTCTAAATAAACGCGGGCTGCACGGCGATCGCTATCTCCATTTTGAAGTAGAAACAAAGACAGAGCGGCTGTGAGTACTCGGTCTTGGTTCCAATCTGGATGTGTTTCTAAGTAATTCTTCAAGGATTCGTGAAGTGTTTCGGGGACTTGTGCTGCGAGACTAATTGTAGCGTTCATAATTCTTCTCCTAAAATTGGGCTATCAAAAGGGATTTTGAGCGGACGAAGACCTTTATCGTGACCATACAAAGCCCAAAGAGCATTGTTGTGTAAAGGTGTCAGCAAACTGTAGTATTACATTCAATACTTGGGTTGACGAAAAAATCTTGTCGCATCATTTTGCGCTAAAGGGGGGTAGGTTTGTCAATGCTGCGAAATGTTACAAATCTCGGTATAAAATTTTCTATCTCACGGAAGAATCAAGCTTAGATGCTCTATATTGTTACAACACTTAATAATAACTCAGTCCTTGTAACTCTTTGCTGTTGCTGTCCAACAATCCCCAACAATATCTTCTAAAGCCTGTTTAAACGTCAAAAAGCTGTGGAGAACTCCTTAAAAGTCTGTGGAAATCATGTGGAATCTGTGAGGAAAATTCTCGTTAATAATAAGAATTACAAAAAAATTGCCTCCTTACTCCAATATTTTCTGTAAACTCCTTTCTCCGCAACTACTTAACGAGTATTGTCTTTAAATTTTAATTTATTAAATTTTAATTTTCGATTTTAACAACCATCCTTAGTATCGGTTTGTGATGTATAAATTTTGTCAAAAGAATATTAACTATAACTATTGAGTTGGCGGCGGATTCGCGGTACAATTTTTATAATGGGAATGTTGACTAAAATATTATTTTTGCTAATATTTCCATTATAAAAATGATATCATTCCATGAAAAAAAAATCTACCCCCGACAGAGAAAAAAAATTCGCGTGGGGAGAAAAATCAAAAAATTGAAGGATAAGAGCCTTGAATCAAAAATAAGCGATGATTCAAAGCTATTTAAACAAGCATGATAAATCGTAACAGATATTACTTGCGACGTTCTTGCAACTTACGATAAACAGATTTTAAATCAACATGATGATGAGCCAAAGCGACTAAAGTGTGATATAGCAAATCAGCAACTTCGCCAGCGATGGCATCTGCATCGTCATCCTTGCAAGCCATAACGACTTCAGCAGATTCTTCACCAATTTTTTTTAAAATCTTGTTGTCGCCACCTTCAAATAACTTGCAAGTGTAAGAATCGTCAGTAGGATTATCCCGTCGGTGAGAGATGACATTAAATAACTGTGACAAAGTATCAGCAGGAGGAGGAATAATTTTGCTGTCAACCTGATGAAAACAACTTCTTTCGCCAGTATGACAAGCAATATCTCCCACTTGTTCTACACCAATTAAAAGAGCATCACTATCGCAGTCGTAGCGGAGACTATGCACCACTTGAATATGTCCACTCGTCGCACCCTTATGCCACAATTCTTGACGAGAACGGCTCCAAAACCAAGTTTCACCAGAGTCCAAAGTCTTGATTAAAGATTCTTGGTTCATCCACGCCATCATTAAAACAGTGCCATCTAAATAATCTTGGACAATAGCTGGCACCAAACCTCGTTCATCGTAGCGAATTTTGTCAACGGGGATGTTGTTTTGCGAATTTGTTACAGAAAAAAACATACCGCCCTTTAGTAAGTAAGAATGATTGATAAATTCACGATATCATCTGTATGGTGTATCTTAATGGAGTGTTTTTGCTCTATGCTAAGTAACGGGACTCAAACCATAACGTTTTGCTGCTCCTGTTGAGTGAAACTTTTTCCTCGGGGCTTAAAGCGACTTGATAGACTCAAGGGAGCTTGATCATACCAATAAACAGCCGACTTAAAAGCCGCAACTATAAACATCTGAAACAGCGTAGCTATTAGCGATTGCAAATCTCAAGACGGCAAATTCTGATTTGACTTGTATAACATATCGTTATTTTTTTGGTTCAGCTAATTGAGTTTGAAAATAACCTTGAAACAGCATGAACCCCTATCAATAGACCATTATAATTAGACTCTAGGAGACAGCCTTGGTAAATACAACAATTAAAACTACCAAATCACAAGAAATCTTTGCAGCAGCTCAAAACTTGATGCCGGGAGGAGTAAATTCTCCTGTCCGTGCATTTAAATCTGTAGGTGGACAACCGATTGTTTTTGACCGAGTAAAAGGGGCGTATATTTGGGATGTAGATGGCAACGAATACATAGACTATGTTGGTACTTGGGGACCGGCAATTTGTGGTCATGCCAATCCCGAAGTAATTGCTGCTTTACATTCGGCTCTGGAAAAAGGTACCAGCTTTGGCGCTCCTTCGATACTGGAAAATGTCTTAGCGGAAATGGTGATCGATGCCGTCCCCAGTATTGAAATGGTCAGATTTGTTAACTCTGGAACAGAAGCCTGTATGGCTGTGTTAAGGCTGATGCGAGCTTTTACCAAACGAGATAAAATAATCAAATTTGAAGGCTGTTACCACGGTCACGCGGATATGTTTTTGGTGAAAGCGGGTTCTGGAGTTGCAACTTTGGGTTTACCCGACTCTCCGGGAGTTCCCAAATCTGTTACCAGCGATACTCTAACCGCACCCTTTAACGACCTCGAAGCTGTAAAAGTACTATTTGAACAAAACCGCGACCAAATTGCTGGTGTAATTTTAGAACCAGTGGTAGGAAATGCTGGTTTTGTGACTCCGGATGCTGGATTTTTGGAAGGACTCCGCGAACTCACTCACGAACACGATGCATTATTAGTATTTGATGAAGTAATGACGGGTTTCCGTATTTCCTATGGTGGCGCTCAAGAAAAGTTTGGCGTGACTCCAGACTTAACCACTTTAGGTAAAATTATCGGCGGTGGTTTACCTGTAGGAGCTTACGGTGGTCGTCGAGATATCATGTCTATGGTTGCACCCGCAGGACCAATGTATCAAGCCGGAACCCTCAGCGGTAATCCTTTGGCAATGACTGCCGGAATTAAAACATTAGAATTGCTCCAAAAGCCAGGTACTTACGAGTACTTAGAACAAATCACCAAAAAGTTAGCGGATGGCTTATTGCAAGTCGCTCGCGAAACTGGTCATGATGCTTGTGGTGGTAATATCAGTGGGATGTTTGGAATGTTCTTCACCAGCGGTCCGGTTCATAACTATGAAGATGCCAAAGCTTCGGACACTGCAAAATTTGGACGCTTCCATCGTGGGATGTTGGAACACGGTATTTACTTAGCACCTTCTCAATTTGAAGCTGGATTTACTTCTATAGCTCACACCCAAGAAGATATTGAACGAACTTTGCAAGCTGCACGAGATGTAATGTCTGCCTTGTAAGCGTCCATTATATCAATCCCGTCTCAAAAATAAGGCGGGATTGAACTTTTTCACGAAAAATTTAACTCGATTAATTACAACCGCAGCCACTGTGTCCACAACCCTTCATGGTTTTATGACCTTCAGCGCAAGCCTCGGAGCAATAGTATTGACCATCTTTATTGACTGCATTTTCAACATTGACAATACACAAACATTTTTCGCAAGCACATTTCATTAGATCTACGGTAGTTGTCATTTTTCCTTAGCCTCCGGAAAATACTTTTTAATTACAAATATTTCAGAAAATCTGAACATATGTTCATATGTATATTAGCATAGTTTTTAGTTAATGTGAGTAGTAAACTACAACGATAATCCTAGAAGTCGGGTTTTTAGGATCTTCTATTCATAAAACGAGAAAACACTCATAAAAACCCGACTTCTTGCCCCAGAAAAAATAAAGGTTTTACAGCTTCTTGATCTAGTAACCTCAACACCCGTATATATACGGATAATTAATCAAAGAAATACGTAAGTTTAGAAACTCTTCAAAACTAAATCAGCAATTTACACCTGGCATCCTCGAATTCATCTGTTGATAATAAAAATAGAGTAATTGCTCACCGTTATTTTTGTAGCGAGTTGACAGTGCATGAGCTACTGTTTAAATCCGAACTGTCCCAATCCTGAAAACCTGCCATTCAGTGAAAGATGCCAAGCTTGTGGAACGCGAATTATGTTGCGCGATCGCTACCGAGTCACCAAATCTTTGGGTCAAGGTGGCTTTGGAGCGACTTTTCTGGCACAAGATGAAGCTTTACCGGGGGAACCGAGTTGCGTAATCAAGCAGCTACGTCCTTCGGGAACTGCACCTCATATTTTACAAATGGCACGGGAATTATTTGAGCGAGAAGCCGCGACCCTAGGCAAGATTGGGAATCATCCCCAAGTTCCACGTTTACTAGACTATTTTGAAGACCGGGAACATTTTTATTTAATTCAAGAATATGTCCACGGTTCAACTATACAGCAGGAGGTGAAACGCAACGGAGTATTAGGTGAAGTAGGAGTCAAGCAGTTTTTAAGTGAAATCTTACCATTACTGCAATACATCCATTCCCAAAAAGTGATTCACCGCGATATTAAACCCGCTAACTTGATTCGTCGCGCTCAAGATTCGAGATTAGTGATGATTGATTTTGGTGCTGTGAAAAATCAAGTTAGTCAGACAGCAGCCATGCAATCGGGACAAACAGCATTAACTGCTTATGCTATTGGTACTCCTGGTTTTGCTCCTCCAGAGCAAATGGCGATGCGTCCGGTTTACGCTAGCGATATTTATGCTTTGGGTATTACGTGTATATACTTACTAACTGGTAAATCTCCCAAGGATTTGGAATATAATCCTGCGACGGGTGAGGTAATGTGGCAACACCTTGTACACTTAAGCGATCACTTTGTACAAGTCCTGACAAAGATGATGGATGTCTCAGTCCGCAACCGTTACCAGTCAGCGGAGGAAGTTCTCAGAGCGATGGAGATGGAGCCTTATCTTGATAGTTTGGCTTCTGGTTTAGCTGTTCCATCAAACCTTGTTGGCAGTCAGAAAACTTCCACAGGTTTTGCTGATTCTAGTACGAATAGCAACAATTCTTCTACTAATTTCTCTAGTGCCGGAGTAGCTCAAGTTGCAGCAGCTATTCGAGCAAGAAAAGCTAAAGCCGCTTCTGGTAATACTTTAACAACCCGAAGTGTTAACAGTAGTGTAGTGACATCCAAAACAGCAGCTTCTATCTCGGATTCGACTAAATCTTCTGCTTATAAATCAAATCCAGAGCGTCGCTTAAATTCTGAAAGCTTACTAGCTGCTTACTTGAAGGGAAGAAGAGATTTTGCTTCGCACAATTTAAGTTTGCTAAACCTCCAAGGTTCTGATTTATCAGAAACAAATTTTCATTCTTCTAAGCTGGAAAAAGCTAACTTACAAGGTACAAATCTTTACAATAGCGATTTTGGAAGAGCTAATTTAAACAAAGCTAATCTTAAAGATACTAATTTAAGTAAAGCTTATTTCAATCATGCTGATTTGGAATCCGCTGACCTCCGAGGTGCAGACCTCAGTTATGCTCATCTAAGTAATGCTAATCTTCGTGGAGCTAATTTGTGTGGTGCGAATCTTACTGGAGCTAAAATCTCTCCAGAACAGTTAGCGTTAGCTAAAACTAACTGGATGACTATACGTCCTAACGGTAGAAGAGGTTTATTGTGATTTAAGACAAAAATTGACAAACATTTCTGAGTTCTACCTAATTTTATTTAACCTTGATAATATATTAACCTTTAATAGAACAGGCGAAAATTTTAGCTTTGAAATAATAATCCTCAAGACGAGGAAAACAGCCCCAAGTAATAATGCAATGGGTTGTTTGAAAATTCCTCAAGGATTTTCTACAAGCAAATAAATAAACGCTCCGCTTCAGAAAACATTTTTAAGTGCATAATAAAATATTCCTCTACAGTTCCTTTGATTTTAAGATTACTGTAGAGGAATCTTTTATTTAAACAAATATATTAAGGTTGATCCTTTTCAAAAGCTTAAGATATTTTTAATAAATAATGTTATTATGATGTGCATAAAAAAATGTAGAATATAAGACTAAGTAAATAAAGGTTAAAATTATTAAATAAAAGTTTGATCATGTTGCGCGAAAATGCAGATGTGAGCAAAAGCAGTAGTGTTTTTTTCGCTACTAGGGTTAAGGTAATGGATTATATTCCGAAACAACTCAGTGCGCCTGTAATATCAGTAAATATATGTATGGAAACCGATATAATTAGCTGTCCCTGATTGTAGGCTGAAACTAAATAGTTATGAGCAATATTAGCAAGTTAAATTTTTTATCAGTGAAAGGCTCACCCATAACACCCGAATCCATAACACAAGAGCTACAGCAGCGATTAAGTCTATATCAGGTTTTTGTTAAGTTGTATGAAAATCATGGCAGTTTTTTAGAACAAATTCTGAAGTTAGAAAATTTATCCCAATCTTCATTGAAGATAAATCAGTCACATTATATACAAGCTGTTGTTGATGACGATATGGTTTATGTGACCACAAATCTACGTGATGGAAAAAGCGAAAGTTTACGACAGTCTCAGCATACTTGGACTATAGGGCGCGATCGCAACAGCGGAATCCATATTAATAATAAATACGTATCTCGTCGCCATGCTGCGATTCGATACATTAACCAAGGGTTTTATTTAATAGATTTTAACAGTACTAACGGTACTTCTATCAATGGCGAACAAATTTACCAACCGACAAAGCTGGAAGACGGAGATATTGTTCGGATAGGTAATATTACTTTTTGTTTTTTTGTTAATCATAGTTGCTGTATTTTACCTACAGTAGCTGTAGAGTTATTGATGCAGTTGGTACCTAAAACAGGTGAAGATAAAACAGAAACATTTTTATACTATAAGAACAACACTAAAACTCGCAAGCTTTCGGATAGGGAATGCATCCAAGAGGAAAGTTTAGTTAATGAAATAACTAGAATACAGACTTTTGAGGAGCAATTAAGTCAACAGTGGAAATCCGATATTTTAGAAACTTTTTATCGTAAACAAACACCGAAAGATTCTATTTAATCGGGATTTAACAAAGAGTTGAGAAAGTTTTATGGTTTGGGCTGCATCAGGTTGATGAAGTGTAATTAGATAAATATCTGATTGATAATTAAATTGATAATTAAAAAATTAAATTATCTGAAAATCGTGAAAAAATATGGCTGTGAAAAATATGAGTAAAGACGGCTAATAGTAATTAGCCGTCCTATTTATAGAATACAAATTAAAATTGATCTAAAATCTCAAGTCCGGCGAATTACTTATTAAGTCTCGCTCACCTTTACAAATAAGATAAGTGTGATCGCGGACATGATATCAGACGTTATTCTTCTTCAAATACTTCTTCTTCTTCAGATTCTTGATCTTCGTCGCTTGATTGTACTACAGAATTAGCAGAAACAACAGCACCTAGTTCGAGCTTTTCAAGGACTTTTAGCCTAATTTCTTCAAGAATTTCTGGCTTTTCCTCAAGAAATTTGATGGCATTATCCCTTCCTTGAGAAATATTATCACCATTGTAACTGTACCAAGCTCCCTTACGGTTAATCACGCCAGTTTCTTCTGCAAGGTCAACAATACAGCCTAGGGTTGAAATACCTTTACCGAAGATGACATCGAACTCGGCAATTCTGAAAGGTGGTGCGACTTTATTTTTTGCAACTTTGACTTTAACACGGATACCAAATTCTTCCGTACCTTTTTTTAAGGTTTGAATGCGTCGAATATCTAAACGCACCGAAGAGTAATATTTTAAAGCGTTACCACCAGTAGTAGTTTCGGGATTACCATAACTGACACCAATTTTCATACGCAACTGGTTGATAAACATTACTGTGCAGCCAGATTTACCAATATTCCCAGTAATTTTACGTAAAGCTTGGCTCATCAATCGCGCTTGCAAACCAACATGAGTATCGCCCATATCGCCTTCAATTTCAGCGCGGGGAACTAATGCTGCTACCGAGTCAATTACTACAATATCGACCGCAGCAGAGCGTACTAACTGGTCTACAATTTCTAAAGCAGCTTCTCCAGTGTCTGGTTGGGAAATTAACAAGTTTTCAATATCTACACCTAGAGCCGCAGCGTAAGTAGGGTCAAGAGCGTGTTCTGCATCGACATAAGCAGCTATTCCGCCTTGCTTTTGGACTTCAGCAACTGCATGGAGAGCGACTGTTGTCTTACCAGAACTCTCAGGGCCGTAGATTTCAACTACTCGTCCCTTTGGTAAACCACCGCCTAATGCTAAATCCAAGGTAAGTGCGCCGCTGGAAATCGTCTCGACGCGCATCTGGGTTGCATCCCCAAGACGCATGATGGTACCTTTACCAAAAGTCCGCTCTATCTGGCTAAGCACCATATTCAGAGCTTTTTGCTTACCTGCA
>JBHJOU010000551.1:0-16761 GCA_050329355.1 Rivularia sp. (in: cyanobacteria) | reverse complement strand
TTACCTGCATAATCCCGTTTCAATTGGGATAGGGTAGGAGCAATGTTTTTACATCCAGCGCACCAAGTAGCAAATACATCCACTAGTACTGGTTTACCTTGAAGTTCTTTAGCAAGAGGTCCTCCGACAGAGTTAGTAGTAGAAGATCGATTTCCTTGAGCAATCTTGGTAATTGATGATTGAGCTTCGGTTGCAAAAATACTAGTTGATGTTGTTGCAACTATAGATGCAGTCAAAACTAGGCTGCTCAAACAAGTTTTGAGCAAGAAATTCGCGTGTTTATGCATAAAACCTGTCCTCAAGCTGAAAGTGTTTAATGGCGGTATGCTTGCCACAAAAATAATCAATTGTGGTGCATCTATTTACTAAGACGACTGAGGGGTGGTATTGGATTTAATTAAATTGAAAAAAAATTGAGAAACCAGAATATCTCATGGCATCTTGCTTTCAGATTTAAATCAAATTATTAGCGAATGTCCAAGCTTATGTCAGAGGCATTCTCGCTATGTTAGAACACCTTTAATTTTTTTTGCTTTATTCCAGAACGGTCATTCTGTTTTATTAATCTTAGGAGTTAAATGATCAGACAAGCTGTAATCGTCGAGTAAGAAATTTCAGGTCAAGCAGATGTGATATGGGCAACAATCAGTGTAAGAAGAATTTATTAAAATTGTTCTTGTAGTGGGGTGTGTTAATGCACTGTAACACGCTCCAAATTTACATTTACAAAGGTTATAATCCTAAATATTTAGAATATTAAGAGGTTTTTGATGGCTTCTATTACTATTAATATCTCAGATGAGCAACTTAGACGATTGCAACAGTTAGCTCAGGAGAGCCAAGTCTCCCCCGAAGATTTACTTCGTTCCAGCATCGAAGATTGGCTAACTTGTCCTAAAAACGAATTTCCTCAAGCAGCAAGCTATGTACTCAAAAAAAATGCTGAACTCTATCATCGTTTAGCATGATACGCTATCTAAGATTGCTGGAAGTACTTGATTTACAACGCCAGAATCTGTGAATAAGGTACTCAGGGCATTAATTAACTCGATGCCACAATTTACAAATAGTGACAACACCGACTAACAAGTTATAATCCACATTCCCCTTCCCATCCAAACATTGCAATTAATTATTAAGTTTCTTGAAAATCAAATATCCTCATCTAACACTAAATCCGATCGCCTCTTTCAGTCGTCATATTATATAGAGGGCTTTTTTAAGCGGAAATATATCTTGATGTGCATTGTGGAGCCAAGTGATGAAAGACAATTTGTGCTTAAATTACGACTGTACTGGTTTAGGCATGGTTTAAAGATTTCATGGATAAACTACCCCAGTCAAATTCTTCCCTAACTTCCGATGTGACAGATGAAGCTTTGTTTGTGGCGCTTAAAAATGGCGATTCTGCGGCATTAAGTATTTTATTTCAGCGTCACGGTCGTTTGGTGTATGGATTAGCACTGAAAATTTTGGCAAATCCCCAGGAAGCCGAGGATTTAACCCAGGAAATATTTTTAACACTGTGGCGGAAAGCATCTACTAATCCTGATTGTCGCTTTTTTGTGCGCTATTTGGTGACAATAACGCGATCGCGTGCCATCGACAAAATTCGCGCTCGTACTAGACAACTCAAACTTGTGGAAAAAGTAGGAAAAATGAACAATGACGTAACACCCGAACCAACACCCGTAGAACAAGCAAGTTTTGCAGAGCGATCGCAACGAGTTAATCATGCTATGAGTGAACTTCCAGAAAAGCAACGTCAAGTGATTGAATTAGCTTATAACCAGGGATTGAGTCAATCAGAAATAGCCAAAAAACTCGATATTCCCCTTGGTACAGTCAAAACCAGCACCCGTCAAGGATTATTAAAACTCAAACGGATTTTACTAGATTCTGATTTATTATCATATGAATAAATCTTTCAATTCTGAACATATTAAAAACTTAGTCGCGGGGTTTGTTGTAGATGATCTTTCCCCGAAGGAAGCTGAGGAATTTCGGTTATTACTCGATCAACATCCAGAATTAATTAGGGAAGTTGAGGATTTACAGGAAGTTTTACGACAGGTTGTAGATGGTTTTATTGAAGTAGAACCACCTGCTGATTTGTTAGGTAAAATTCTCTCACAAGCTGAAGGAATGACAATTAAACAAACAAATATAAATCATATTGCCATTCAAGAAAATCATAATTTACTCATACCAAAAATTTCTCGGCGATGGACAAAAATTGCTGGTAGTATCGCTGCATTATTTGTAGTAATTATCGGTGTTGATAATTATTTATTACGGCAAAAATTGACTGTTGTCACCGCAGAGCATCAAAAGTTACGCCAGGATTTTGCTCAAGTTCAAGATGTTAAAAATCTGCTGCAAAATTCCCAAACCCGATTGTATACTTTTGAAGCAGTTAACTCTACAAATCAGATTACAGATAATGCTTCCGGAAGTATAGTTATCAATTCCCAAAAACAAAAAGCTGTGATGGTGTTCCAAAATCTTCCCGCACCTCCTCCTGGATACAGTTATCTATTATGGACAATTGTCAACGATGAAAAATTACCCTGCGGTCAAGTTAAACCCTATTCCTGGGGAACTGCTTCCTATGAGTTACCATTTACGGAGCAAATGTACCAAGAATTTTCTCACCCCCAATTTTCTGGGTTAGTTGTGACATTAGAAAAAAACCCCAATGTAACTCGTCCGACGGGAACTGTTGTCATGCAAAGTTCACAGATTTAAATAAAATTTAAATAAAATTTAAATTTTACTGCTGATTCATAGAGATTTTATGTAGCAGATGAAAACACTTAAAAAATTTGGCTTATGTCTTTTTGATCGAGAAATGATGCCGACGGCATTAAAAGTTTCTGTTGTCGTTGGTTCTATTTTATTTGTAATTAATCACGGTTCGGCTTTGAGCAAAAATCAAATGAATCGTGAACGGTGGATTTCTGCTGCTGTAACCTACTTAATTCCCTATATGGTAAACATCCACGGTCAATATGTGAGTCGTTCTAGAAAATTTTAAGATATTAATTAATACCAACCTAGAAATATCCTTAAATCAAAATAAATCGTCATACTATAGATCAATACGGTTGAGTTAGAGCTTTTTTCGTTGATAAGCCGAAGGTCAATATGTCAAAATATATTGAAAAAACCACGAAATGTTCTATTCTCCCCCAAACCCCCTATACTTATGTTGATTCGTTTAGATTTTTATTCTCAAATATTTTTTTAACTAAACTGTATTGTATTATAAATTCTATTTTGACGAAATAATTATGGCTAATTCTACAGATTGTATTGATTCTCAAAACTGGCTGGTAAACAATGATGGTGAGTCTATTAGTTTAAACTTTAAGGAACTTGCTTTACCAGAAAAACCCTATCGTTTATACCGTTTTCTGACGGAAGTAGAAGATATTCTTGATAATATCAATGATGATTATCTTCGTATTCAGAAAATTATGCCATTGGTGCGAAAATTATTGAGTAGTTCCTATTGGTTACAAATGGAGTTTACTCAACCACCAATTGACCCCGGTTGGTCTGTACAATTTTTGTATGATGAGTATGAGTTTCCTTTAACTATCCAGATGGTTGCTTGGCTACCCGCTCGTGTTTCTCCTATTCATAATCATGCTACTTGGGGTATTGTTGCTGTTGTGAATGGAGAGGAAAAAAATCAATTTTGGCAAAGAGTTCCCACATTAGAATATCCAAATCGTATTGAATGTGTTGGTGAAAAGATTTTGGTTCCCGGCGATATTATTGGTTTTACACCAAATGCTATCCACTGTGTTGAACCGTTGGGCAATGAACCAGTGGTGACGTTTAATCTGTATGGGGAAACTGCATATCATCAGCGTTTTGAATTCAACCCCATTACCCATCAAGCTGAAAATTTTTGAGGTGTGAACTAATCAGATATCTTAGCAACTCCATCACACAAACCTCTTTGAGCTTGTTTCACATTCCCACTATTAGTCCTTTGCATTAAATTTGACGGATTCGTTTTCTCCCAAACCTAGAGAGACGTTATGTATAACGTCTCTACAGCCCATCATAATTAATGAAATAGACTACTATTGTGTAAATAATCCTTAAGGCGATCGCAAACTTCTGCTAATAATTTATCGGGATTGGAATCTAAATTCAAATGCCAAAAAATCACATTTCCCAAGGAATCAGCAGAAGCTAAGATTAGAGGAAACAAGCTGTTTGGTTGATTGTTTATAGATTAGCAGCTATTCGGAAAGGGGTATTTCCATTCCTGTGCAATAATAGGCATGACGTTGTGATACATCTACTAAATGAGTGCATCCGAGTTTGATGAGTATAAAGTAGACCACTTGTTTTTGCTGATTGGTGAGAATCCTTTACCAAATTATGTTGCAGCGAAAATGCTGTTGAAGGAGGGGGGGACTGCGTATTTGGTACACACAACAGGTACTAATGAATCAGCTACGAGACTGCAAAAGATTTTGAAGAGCGAGTTAAATGGGTTTAAGGATGTAGTGTTGCTATCGCTCGGTGATTATGAGTCGGATGCATTCCACATTCAGAAGAAAATTAGGGAAGAATTAGAAAAAATCAAAAGTGGAAAAATTGGGTTGAATTATACTGGTGGAACCAAAGCAATGGCTGTACATGGTTACAAAGCAGCTTTTGCGGATCGTCCTGATACTATTTTCAGCTATCTTGACCCTCGCAGGTTAGAAATGTGCATAGATAGAGAAGATAGAGAGCGCGATCGTTTAAAAATTAAACCAGAAACTTTACAAGTCCAGTTAGTTAAACTTTTCCAATTGCATGGATTGGAGTTAAAAGCAAATCCTACACAGCAGCCACAATTAGCAAAATTAGCAACAGAATTTGCTAAAGTCTTTCAGGAAGAAGCTAAAGCAAAGCAGTGGTTTGATTGGTATTGCAAAATATTTTGTGAACAAGCGCGTAAAAAGAAAGAAAATGGTAGTTGGGGAAATTGGAAAAGTAAAACTGATTTGAGTCAATTATCAATAAATTTAGGTAATTTACCACAACAAATTATCACTGCGTTTGAAAAAGAGAAGTTTTTAGACAACGAGAATAAAGCTTTATCCCTCGCAGAAACAGTAAAAGTTTTCCCAAAAATCGAAGATTTTTGTAAATGGCTAGATGGTTTATGGTTAGAGCATTATGTGTTAGAAGAAGTTCAGAATATTGCTAGTAGTCATTTTATCGGAGACTATGGGCTTAATTTTGAAATTCCTCTTATTGGTACTAAAAATGGATTTGAATTTGATGTAGCTTTTACACGAGGATATCAACTTTTTGCACTTTCTTGTACAACTACTAGTGATAGAAAACTATGTAAATCGAAGCTTTTTGAAGCATATCTCAGAGCAAGACAAATGGGGGGAGATGAAGCTAGGGTTGCTTTGATTTGTTGTTCTAATGAACCCGATACTCTCAAAGCTGAGATTGCAGATTCTATCAATGATAAAAAAATTCAAGTTTTTGGACGGGAGCATTTAACAAATTTATCCCAAGAAATTGCTGATTGGATTGCTCAAAATGACCGGGAGGCATCAAAATGAGTCAATTTACACTAACTTTTATTGATACTACAGGTATTCAAGGCTATGTATTTAGTAGCAACCGTTTACGGGAAAATATCGGAGCTTCCTATTTAGTTTCTGCTGCTACGGGAGAATGGGTAGAAGAAACATTAGAACAATTAGGAATACTTAAAGATAAACAAACGAAAGCAATTGAAAGTAGTAATTTGAATGCAGAATTAATTTATTCAGGAGGTGGAAATGCACTAATCATATTTAAGTCAGAACAACTAGCAATAGATTTTACTAAAATCCTTAGTCGAAAAGTATTATTAGAAGCACCTGGACTGAATTTATTAGTTGCTCATCAAGATTTTGATTGGAACGGACAAAAGAAGCTATATCAGGTAGTTCAAGATTTAGTAACAGATAAAATTGAGCGCCAAAAACATGAGCGTATTGTTTCTGCTCCACTTCTTGGGTTAGGAATAACAGCAAGTTGTAATTCAACACTTTTACCTGCGATAGATAGAAGCAATAATCATATTAATTACGAAGATAGCGAGGAAGAGAAAAGTTATTTAATTTCTAGGGAGACAAAACAGAAATTAATTGCTGCTGGTAAGGCTAATGATAAGCTAAAAAAACTATTCAAAGATGTAGTTAATACAGATATTTATCAATTCCCCTACCGTACTGATAATTTAGGGCGATCGCAAGGTGAATCAAGTTATGCTGCGGTGATTCATGCTGATGGGAATGGGATGGGAAAACGATTTCAAAAACACGGTGACGGGCGAAAAAATAGAGATTATATTAATGCAATGCGACAACTATCTCGCAGCATTCAACAAGCAGGAGAAAAAGCACTCATTGCTGTCACTGAGACTATTATTAATTCAATATCACAAGCTAAAGTAGTAGGTAAACTAGGAGAGTTTTCATTAAAAGGTCAATACTATCTTCCTTTTCGTCCTTTAGTTTACGGTGGGGATGATACTACCTTTGTATGTGAAGGTAGATTAGGATTAGAATTAGCAGCTTTATATCTTAGAGAGCTTGAAAAAGAAACTCTACCTGATGGTGAAGAATTAACAGCTTGTGCAGGTATTTGTGTTGTCAAAACTCATTATCCATTTGCACGAGCATATGAAATTAGTGAAGCTTTATGTCGGGAAGCAAAGAAATTTGTCAAAGAGAAAAAAGAGTTTGAACCTGAAGGATTTTCAGCACTTGATTGGCATTTAGCAGCAAGTGGTTTATCGGGGTCAATTTCAGAGATTCGCCAACATGAATATCAAGTAAAGTCTGATAAGTTATATATGCGACCAGTACGACTTAATAAACATAGTGATGAATGGCGTACTTGGGAAGGTTTTACTGAAGTTATTCGGCAATTTAAAGAAGATGAAAAATGGCGTAATAGCTATAACAAAATAATGGATTTACGCGATGTATTACGTCAAGGTTCTCTCGCAACTCAGGAGTTTATTCGGAATACAGGAGTAGGGAAATTACCTGATTTTCCTAAGTGTAGTAAAGATATTGATGAATTAGCAAAAAATGGATGGTTAGATGCTAAATGTGGATATTTTGATGCTATCGAAGCAATGGAATTTTATCTAGGATTGGATGAGCAAGCATGATATATAAACTGAAAATAAAGTTATTAAGTGATACTACTTTTGGTCGTGGTGATGGTGTTGCAGGATTAGTAGATCAAGAAGTAGAACAGGATAAATATGGATTTCCCTATTTACGCGGACGCACTCTCAAAGGTTTATTAAGTGAAGAATGCGATAATTTAATTAATATTTTGCCAGATGAAACTCAGAAAAATTACTGGGAAAATATCGCTTGTCAATTGTTTGGTATTCCAGGTAGTAAATTAGAAACAATAGCAGCAATCCATGTGGGAGATGCATATTTACCTGATGATTTACGTCAAGTAGTTGCTTATGAAATAGATATTGAGCAACTTACAAATCAAGATGTTTTGAGTTCTTTAACTACTATTCGTCGTCAAACAGCAATCAATAGTGAAAATGGCGTTGCTGACGAAGGAAGTTTACGGTCATTTCGTGTTGTGATTCGTGAGTTAGAATTTCAAGCAAATTTATTATTTGAAACTCAACCAAGCGATGAAATACTATCACTTTTGGCAGTGGGTACACTCGCATTACGACGTTTGGGAAGCGGAAGAAATCGAGGTAGAGGTAATGTTAGTTGTACTTTACATGATACTGATGGCAATGAAATTACACAACAATACTTAAAGCTATTTGGGAAAGTTAGGGAGGTTATTTTATGAAAGCAATTACTTTTTATTTATATACAAAACAGCCATTATTGGCTACATCATTTCAAGGAGATCCTAATAGTGATGTTTCTTATTCTTACATTCCCGGTAGCATGATTCGTGGTGCGATGATTGGACGTTATATGAAGCATCACCGTCTGTCAGAACTTGATTTAGAAAGTGAAGAGAATGTTATATTTTTTGATAGTAAAAAGGTGAAATATTTAAATGCTTATTTACTTAGTCAAAAGAAACAGCGTACTCTCCCCATAGTTCGTTCCTGGTTTCGAGATAAAGATATAGAACTAAGTGAAAGTGAAAAAATAACTAATATCCCTGCTTATGACTTTAGTGTTGAAAGAAACGAGGGTGAACCAGAGACACCTAAGTTTGTGGGAGAAGGATTTTGGACAGTAGAAAGTGGTTGCGTTAGATACTATAAAGAAAAGCGACGAATCAATATTCATAACCGTCGCGAACTGACAAGTCAGCGCTTGCGCTATCGCACTAAAGGACGTTCGAGTCAAACAACACGTGAAGGAGAAATTTTCCGCTATGATACTATTGATGCAGGACAAACTTTTCAAGCTGTAATTGTCTGCGAAGAGATAGATACAAACCTATTAGAATTACTAAAAAAATCATCAGATATTTGGTTAGGTGGTTCTCAAAGTGCAGGTTATGGACATACACAAATTACGGATATTCAAACTCATGATAACTGGAATGAAGTAAATTTAGCCGATAATCGTACCGAGCATGAACATTTTACAATTACACTCCTCAGCGATTTGATTTTGCGAGATGAATGGGGACAATATGCGGTGATTCCCCCATCTCCACAACAAGCATCTTCACCACTAACAAATGTTTTAGAGAAGGCATTAAGTAGAATATTAGAATTAGATGATATACAACTTCAAGCAAAAGAAAGTTTTACTACCAGTACATTAATAGGTGGATTTAATCGGAAATGGGGATTACCTTTACCTCAAGTTCCTGCATTAGCAGCAGGTAGCGTATTTGTTTTTGAAAAAATTGAGATAACAGCAGAACAAATTCAACAATTAGAAGCTGAAGGTTTGGGAGAAAGAAAAATAGACGGTTTTGGTAGAATTGCTGTGAATTTACGAAATGATTCTAATTTTCAGTTTGCTTCACCTAATAATGAGAAACCGAAATTATCTAATCAGCCGCAATTAACAAATAAATTATCGCGTGATATTGCAACCCGAATGGTTGAAAGATTACTCCAAGAAAAACTAGAGCAAAAGCTCAAAAAAGAGCTTAGTTATTTATCCATAAAAGGGGATATTTCTAATAGTCAACTATCTCGCTTACAACTAATAGCAAGACAGGCATTACCAACCGGAAACTGCGATTTAGTTTTAACATTACTAAATAACTTACCATCAAATGCTAACGGACAATTTGAAAGAGCTAAAATTAACAATGAATCTTTCAAGCAAAAATTAACAAATTGGTTAAAAAATCCGGAATCATGGACTAATAATAAACAAGACTTAACTGCAAAAATTAGTAAAATTGAAAGTACTGTAAATCCTCAATTAGATAGAGAATATACATTACGCTTAATTATAGCAGTTGCTAAAAAGGCAATGAAGGAGAGAAAATAATGAGTAATGATTGTCTAAATAAACGCCTCAAAAATCGCAATCAACGTCATATTATTGAACGAATCATCATCAAGGGAAATCTATTATTAGATACTCCAACTTGCTTCGGAAGTGGTGATAACGATGGTGATACAGATTTAGAGATTCTACGAGACAGCATTGAAGATAAAGCTTTACTAATGGGTTCTTCTATTGCTGGTGCTTTAAGGACTTATTTACGAGAATATCAAAATGGTTACGGTACTGTAGATAATTCTATTTTATTTGGTGGACAGCGTAGCGACGATGATGGAGAACAAAGTCCTTTAATTATCAATGATGCTTTAAGTAGCGAAACAATTACAGTCGAATTGCGTGATGGAGTCAAAATCAACAGTATAACTAGAACCGCAGAAGATGGAGCAAAATATAATTTAGAATTTTTGGAAGCAGGAACAAAATTTAACCTTTACTTTGAATTATTAATTGATAAAAAAGACGACAGAATACGACTGATTGAAGAATTAGCAATAGCATTACAAGGATTGGAAGCAGGTAAAATACGTTTAGGCATTAAAAAAAATCGTGGTTTTGGTCGCACTCATGTGCAAAAATGGCAAGTATGGCAATTTGATTTACAAGATTACGAACAACGTATAGAATGGCTAACTTTTCCCCATTGGGAAACAAATTTATTAGATAATTATCCAACTCATGATAATATCGCTAAAGCTTTAGGTGTAACTTTCTTAGAGGAAGATAAAGAAGATAAAAGACAACACTTAACCATCACAGCTATATTTACCCTTGCAAGTCCTTTATTAATTCGTTCTGGAGAAGCATCAACCGATAAAGCACCTGATGTTGTACACCTCAAATCTCGACGCAATGGTGGTTTAAAATCAATATTATCCGGTACTAGTTTAACTGGTGTGTTGCGACATCGTGCCGAAAGAATAATTAATACTATTCAAAAAGATGCAAATATCATTAACGATATATTTGGCTTTGTTGATGAAACCACGAAAAAATCAAAAGCAAGTCGTTTAATTGTTGATGAAGTTGAAATTAATGACACCATAGATTTAATACAAAATCGCATTGCTATTGATAGATTTACTGGTGGTGCTTTACATGGAGCATTATTCGATGAGCAACCTATTTTTGGTAATGAAAAAACAAATCTGGAAATCAAATTAACATTACGTCAACCAAAGGATGCAGAAATTGGATTATTACTGTTATTACTCAAAGATTTATGGACTGGTGATTTAAATGTTGGAGGAACAAGTAGTATCGGAAGGGGAAGACTACAAGGAAAAACAGCAACTATTACACATAATGGAAAATCCTGGACAATTTCACAACCATCACCAACAGAACCTTTGGTAGTAGAAAATAGTGAAAATGAAGATTTAGAAACATTTGTTATAGCATTACGTCAAGAGGTGACACCTTGAATAAAACAATTAATCAACCCAAATGTGAACTAGTAGAAGTACTAGAAGATTTAGATTTGAAAACATGGCTAAAAGCACAAGCAAGTAAATATCAATTTAAATATTTATTAGCTCATGCAGAAGATGGAGTGATTTGGGGAAAATTCCAAGATGGAAATTTGATAACAGCAGATAGTGTATTTTTTCAATTTGCAAAATTACGTCCATCAACCTTACAGCAATGTCGGATTTTTGGTGAATCTTCGGAAGTAATGCTGTGGAAAAATGATGATGAATTTAAAGCTCGTTTGATCGAAGATAAACACATGGATAAAAAAGAATATATTCGCGAATATCAAATACTTTGGGGTACGCATGGTGAGAAACAAGAATCTGAAGGTTTTACTTTACTTTGGGATGGTAAACAAGGATTAAAACACGCTGTACCTTTTACTGATATTGAAATAGAAAAAGACGGTAAATTAAAAAACCCAGTTCGCTTACAAGTTAATCATTATATTGATTATGATGATGCTGGTGTTGCACGTATTTATCTTAGTCGTTTGGTGAATCTAACTACAAAGGGAGGAAATTAAATCATGAATCCAAGACATATTAAAGAAATTAGCGATTTAAAGCGTATTGCTGTAGCTCCTTATAATTTTGTTGAGTTACCAAATGATATAATTGAAGTTAAAGAAGAAGATTTACCACAACAAAATATTTACTATTCAGAATCAGAAAATAAACATACAGGTAGAATTCAATGCACGCTGACAACAAAATCACCTTTATATATTCGTTGTGGGCTAACTAAAGAAGAATTTGAATGTGATAAAGAATCAAAAGATTTACCTGATTTTTTCTATACTCAACCAGAATTTAAGCATTTAAAACCAGTTATTCCTGGTAGTAGTTTACGCGGAATGATAAGAGCTTTAGTAGAAATTATTAGTTTTAGTAAACTTGATAAAGTATCCGAACATCAAAAACTTTTCTTTCGTGCTGTAGCTGCGGAAAAAGACGATCCATTACAAAATATATATAAAAAACTCTTAAAAAAGAACAATGTTAAAGCTGGCTATTTAGTTGAAAAAAATAATGGTTGGTATATTCGTCCAGCTAAAAACATCGAAGAGAAACCTTTTATTTTAATTAATGAAAAAAATGTCGAAGGTAATATTGATGACTTTACCTATATGAGGTCATTAAACTATGCACCTCAGTATAAACAAAATATCAGTTTTGAAGATTTTGATACTCAAAATGGTCGTCGTTGCGCGAAAAAAATAAGTAGTGACTGTACAAAATTTAATTTTGTAGGAGTATTAGTAACTAGTGGTAATATGCTAGAAAATATTAATTTAGAGAACGAACAAGAACGTCAAAAAAAGCTTAATACTAAAGAAGGAAGGAAATATCATTATTTGGTTAGAGAACCAGATGCAAATTCAACACTTATTAAAATAAATGAAGACGCGATAAAAAATTATTGTAGTGCTTTAACTAGTTTCCAAAAGGCTAAATCGCCTTACGAAAATAATCCCTTCGATGAAAAAAATGGTATTTTAAAAAATGGACGTGTAATTTTCTATTCACAACTGGAATCGGAAGAAATAACATTATTTGGTCAAAGTCCTAATTTTCGTATTCCATATATTCCAAAAAGTAAACAAACAGCAGCTTCAGCAGTTGATTTTATCCCCAAAAATTTACGCGATACATCTGTGATTGATATTGCTGATGCAATATTTGGTTTTGTTCGACACAAAGATGATAAAAATACTTCAACAGATACTGATGATAAGACTTTAAAATCTTTAGCTGGGAGAATTTTTATCGAAAATGCAATTTGTAATAAAACAATTAATGATGATATTTGGTTAACTGGTAATTTTGAGAAAACTCTAACACCGAAAATCTTAAGTAATCCCAAATCAACAACATTTCAACATTATTTAGTTCAAACTAATGCAGAAAAAATTCAGCTTAAGCACTACGCGAGTGAACCACCACAAGAAAATGAAGTTGGAAAAACCGTAATTCGTGGACATAAATTATATTGGCATAAGCCAAATGTAAAACAAGAAGATATCGAAGAAACTGATACAACAAAAATTCAAAAGGCTAGCTCTCAATACACAAAAATAAAACCAATTAAAGCGGGTGTTTCATTTCAATTCAATATTCACTTTGAAAACCTCAATAATATTGAATTAGGTGCAATATTATGGATATTAAAAATTGCCACAAAACCTGAATATTGCTTATCTCTGGGAATGGGTAAACCTTTGGGGATGGGTGCTATTAAAATTGAGCATGAGCTTTTATTAAACAATCGTCAAGAACGCTACTTAAAACTATTTAGTAGTAATCAATGGTTATTGGGAGAAGAAAATCAAAGCAATACAGATTCAATATCTAACGATTGTATCAAAGCTTTTGAAAAATATATTACTGATAATATCCATCCCGATGACCATCCATTCGGATATAATGCTACTAAGCTCGATGAAATACCTCGGATTCAGATGCTTTTGTTGATGTTACGTTGTGACAATCTACCATCAGCAAATGATACTCGTTATATGACTATTGAACCAACCAATGAATATAAAGAACGTCCAGTACTTCCAACTCCATTTCAAGTTATGGGGAAAGCTGATAATCGTAAATTCCCAACTCCTGTAATATCATCAGATGATTCTTCCCAAGACTCTCTTGAAAAGCCAAAGTTAAAACGTAAGAATAATAGAGATTTTCGACCTAATAATTATCAAAATAACCCTAATCCTGCAATACAAAGACCAAAACCACCAAAAAAATGAAGATTCCCTTTCGGTGAGAAGTCGGGTTTTTAGCAAGTTTATTTGATGTTACGGGAATTTATCTGAAAAACCCCACGAATAGTGATTCTCATCCCCCCATCTCCCCATCTCCCCATCCCCCCATCCTTTGATTCCCAATGATTCCCAAAAAACCGCTATCATATAGGCGTTAACTATAATTACCAACAGACAAGGGAAGGGAGTTGTGGAACGCTTTAATTCAAAAGTCTTTGCTCTGGTTTCGTTCGGGAATATAATGCTTTCAACTCTTTTAATGTCTGTTGGGGTTGCTGGTACTAAACCTGTGACGGCTGAAGCTGATAATTATGTTGTTGCTCAAGCGCTGACTCCACAGCAGGAGTTGGAACGATTGCAGGAGCGTCAGCGGGTACAGGAGCAGGTACAAGCGGAAGCAAATCGCGCTTTTGGGCAAACTACTTTTTTGTTTAATACGCTACTCGCTACGTTAGTTGTATTAATGATTGGGATGATTGTTGCGATATTTTTGTTAAGACGTGCGGTTTTTCGGGAAGTAACGAATTTGGTGACGGCTCGTCTCAAGGAATTGGGTGATTTAGAAGCAAGAATCGCTAACGCAAATCAAAGGGTAGAGAAACTGATCACAGAAGCGGAAGATGTTGTTGATGAGTTAGATAATGAAGCGAAAATTTTACGGGAAGATATTGGTGGTAAGCAAGAAGCTTTATCGCTGTTGGTTGCTGATTTATCTTCGTCGAAGCAACAAGCTTTGTCGGAAATTGAATCACAAATTAATGTTTTTAAGCAGGCTTTGAATGAGTTAGATACGGAATTTACTGGTAAACTGACGGAACTTCAGGTAAATGCACAGCAGCAAGGTAATTCGATTATTCAAAATTTGCAACGGTTAAGTGCTGAATTCGTACCGCAGATCAAAGGTTTGCAATCGGAGGTGTTGCAACAAAAGGATGATGTGGTAGAAAATTTCAAGCAGTCGCAAGTTGATTTTACAAGTCAGTTAAAGGAACTTCAGTCAGCAGCAGAGCAGCAACGGGATTTGATTTTGGTTTCTTTACAAAGTCTTTCTGCGGAGTTTAAACCGAAATTAAATGTGTTGCAAGCGGATTTACAACAACAGAAGGATTTAGCGGTAGAAAATCTCAAGCACTCGCAAACCGATTTTACAATTGAGTTACAACAACTGCAATCAGCGACTCAAGCACAACAACAGCAAACTTTACATAATTTACAGCAGTTAGAATCAAACTTTGCTCCTCAATTATCGGCGATTCTCACTCACGTACAATCTCAAAAAGATGCAATTATTGAAAATTTGAAACTTGCCGAGAATCAATTTAATCAAACGGCTTCTCATTTACAAGTTGATTTAGAAACCCAAAAAGATGCAACTATTCAAAAATTTGCCGGTACAGAATCCGAGTTTGTTAATCAACTTTCCCAACTTCAACAAGATGCTCAACTTTATCGTGATGCAATTTTACAGAATTTACACAAACTAGAAGCCGATTTTACTCCGCAACTTGATGATATTGAAGCTGAAGCTAGAGGTAAAGCAATGCAGCAGCAAGATATCATGCTGCAAAATCTGGAACAATTACGCTCCGAAATCAATGCCCAATTGCAACAAGTTCAAAATTTGATTCAAGAGCAAGTTAATTCAACTCAAAATAACGTAGTTAATCTGGAAACTTCCCTAACTGCGGAATTTACAGAATCGCGATCGCAAATTCAAGCGCAAAGACAGCAAACTCTACAAAGCTTGTCTCAACTTGAAACAGAATTGCGATCGCAGTTTGCTGTTTTACAATCTGAGGTACAATCTCGTAAGGATTCGGCTTGGGAATTACTCCAAAATCTGGAAACAGAAGTTAACACCAAAATTTCAACTTCTACCGATGGTGTTGAATCTCAACAAAATCAAACTTTGCAAAGTTTAAGAACATTAGAAAATACCGCTCGCCAACAACTTGCTGCTTTACAATCGGAAATTACTGCTCGTAAAGATTCTAGTTTGGAAAAATTAGATAAATTAGAATCTACCTTAAGCGAACAATTACAGTTAGTGCAATCGGATGCAGAAGTTGAGAAGCAGCAAATATTACAAAAGCTATCCGAAATTACACCCAGCGAAATTGCGGCTTCCGCTGTTGGCGAAATCTTGCAAAAGCTAGAGAAAGTAATCGAACCAATTGAAAAACTCAAATCCAATCATCCCCAATTATTTGTAAATCTCGATGAATTTGTGACTCGTGGTAATGAGTTATTTAGAACCGGGAATTACCAAGCAGCCATTGAGGTTTATAATCAAGCCTTGGAAGTACAACCAGATAACGCTCAACTTTGGTATCAGCAGGGTTTAGCGCTATGGGAATTAAAACAATATGAAGACGCGATCGCCATATTTGATAAAGTATTAGAAATTAACCCGAATCATACCGATAGTTGGTACCATCGTGGTTTGGCGTTGATGGAAATCAAGCGTTATGAAGCTGCAATCACTGCTTTTGGTAAAGTTGTGAAAAAGCAGCCAGATAATGAAAAACTCTGGTTTGTCTTGGGAATGAGTTTGGGAAGAATCAAGCGTTATGAAGATGCCATATCTGGCTTTGACAGAGCCTTGAAAATTAAACCAGATTATCATCAAGCTTGGGTAGATCGAGGTGTAATATTAGGAAAATTGCAGCGTCATCAAGAAGCGTTTGAATCTTTTGATCAAGCGGTAGAAGTAGAACCAACTGACGGTGTAGCTTGGATGAATCGGGGTTTAGCTTTAGAAATGTTGGAACGTTATGAAGATGCAGTTACTTCTTTTGATAAAGCGATTGAATTTAATCCAACTCCTAAAGCTTGGGATAAACGGGGTTATGTTTTAATTGAATTAGAAAGGGATGAAGAAGCATTGACTAGCTTTGATAAAGCCTTAGAAATGGATGAAAACTACTCTAGTGCTTATTACAATAAAGCAATTTGTTATTGTTATCAAGGTAAAGTAAATCAAGCTGTAGAGACTCTACAAACAGCGATTAA
>JBHJOU010000414.1:0-7181 GCA_050329355.1 Rivularia sp. (in: cyanobacteria) | reverse complement strand
GCCATTCTTTATACCAATAAGATACCCAAAAATCTTCGGAATTTTCTGATTTTAATAACGCTTTTTGATGATTAATAATATTCCGACGTAATCTAGCATCAGTAGCCCAACCAATTACTCTATTTGCGTCAAATTGTAAGAAAGTTATAAATAATTCGGCAATACTTTGACGAGAACGCATGATTAAATCACTCACAAATAGATAAGTACATCATAAATACATCTAGATATATATTAGATGCAGTTACCTGATTACACCGACAATAGCACAGACTTTTATATCCACGTTTTAGTTGCATTTAGTCAGGTTTTTATCAATTACCGATAATATCTAAAAAAATCACTTTACACAACTTAATTAATTCCATTTAAATGATTCCTAAGTTGGTATGAAGCAATCAATTTTGTCAATACTTCTAAATATAGAAATATTTTGACACTCGCAATATTTTCCGAAAAATCATCTTAATTTCAATTATGCTGTATTACATCAATTATCTGTTGTGCAAGATTTAAAGGACGTAATGGTTTAGTAAATATCGCTGCTACATCCAAATTTGCAAAGCTTTCTTCAACAGCAAATTTAGATTTTGCAGTCATTAAAATAATAGGTATGTGCTGAGTTTGAGGATTATCTTTTAATTTTTTGAGAGTTGTTTTACCATCCATATCCGGCATCATTAAATCTAATAAAATTACATCAGGTTGCTGAATAATGGCAATTTTAATAGCTTCTTGTCCACAACTACTATTAAGTACCTTCCAACCTGCTTGCATTTCTAAGCCTAACTGAATCAGCGCTCTAATATCTTCTTCGTCATCGACTACTAAAATACATTTACTCATGAATAAGTTTCCAGTGAACAGTGAGTAGTTATTAATTTATTATTAGATTATTTTATTATAATAATATTATTAGATTATTATACTAATAACTATCATTTTTAATTGGTAAATTAATAAAAAAAGTACTTCCTTGATCAACAACACTTTCTACCCAAATTCTTCCTTTATGTTGTTCGATGATGCTGCGACAAATAGGTAGTCCTAACCCGGTACCTGCTTTACTACGGGAGTCGGAAGCATCTACTTGTTGGAAACGTTCAAAAATTAACTGTAGTTTGTCTTCAGGAATTCCTCTGCCTTGATCTTGAACTTCTATTTGTAAATAATCTGATTTTATAATACTACGCAAACACACAGTTTTACCCGGTGGGGAAAATTTTATGGCATTACTCAGCAGGTTCATTAAAGCTTGTAAAATTCTATCTGCGTCGGCGAAAATTTCCATCGAAATCGGTTCTACACTCAAAGTAATTTGGGCTGTATGTGCCATCGATTGCATTGTTTGCGCTGCTTGAATTAGTAATTCGGCAACGTTGCATTTTGAGGGCTGCATGGTAATTTTACCTGATTTGATCCGCTCCAAATCCAGGATGTCATTTACTAAGCGAATCAGACGCTCAATGTTATTAATGGCAATGTTAATTACTTGCTGACCTTTTTCGGTTAGAGTTCCTAATTGTTGCGTACTTAAAAGGTCTAATGCACCAACAATTGAATTCATGGGGGTACGTAATTCGTGACTGACTAAAGAAATAAATTCATCTTCTAAACGCTTACGTTCGGTAATATCATTAATAATATTTAAAGTACAAATAATTCCATCAAGTTCAATTAATTCGATAGAAAGTAAAACTGTTTTTATCCCACATTGTTTGGTACGAAGTTGACATTCTTGATTGCGTACAAAACCATTTTGTAATAATATTTTGGCTGAATGATCATAGATTTGAGGATTTACCCATATATTGAGATGAGTCGCAGATTTTCCGACAATTTCAGCTTGAGAATAACCGCTCATTTCTAGAAAACTCCGATTTATATCGAGAAAACGATTTTCTGCAAGAGTTGCGATCGCGATGGGGTTGGGACTCGAACGAAAGGCTTTAGTAAACTTTTCCTCGGCTGCGGTACGTTCGGATATTTCCTGCTGTAACTGTTTATTCTGAGTTTGAAGTTGCCTTTGTAGTTGTCGGATTGTTAAGTGTGTTTCGATCCGCGCTAAAACTTCTTCTACTTGCAATGGTTTGGTAATATAATCGACACCACCCACTTCAAAGGCTTTGACTTTATCTAGTACATCTCCTAAAGCACTAATGAAAATTACGGGAATATCGCGGGTGACTTCTTCTGCTTTCAAACATTGACAGACTTCGTAGCCGTTCATTTCTGGCATTTTGACATCAAGTAAAATCAAATCGGGAGGAGCGGCTTTAGCACCCCGCAAACCCGTAGAGGCTTTAGTCACACTACGAACTTTATAACCTTTATCTTTGAGTATTTGCGACAGTAACGCCAAGTTTTCTGGAGTGTCGTCAATTACTAAAATATCTGCTTTGGGTTTATTAGTTGCAGATTCAAACATTTTCATTTTCTTTGGTTAAAGCAATAATTGCATCAAAATCATAGTTACTGGTTAAATTTGTCAGCTTCTCAGCTAAGATTTGGTATTGATGGGGAATCCTTTCGATCAACCGCAAAACTGTATCCGCATCGACTTCAATTGCTGCTTGATGTAAGTTATCAATCCATTCGGAAGGCATTATTTTTAAATTTTGACTTGTGATTGCTGCTTCTTTTTCTTCTGATAAATAAAGTGATGTTGTTGGTGGAGGTGAGTAAAGAGATTCTAATAAATTTGCTCCGGCTTCAATTTTTGATATTTCTAAGACATCATTAATTAAATTTAAAAGAGATTTGCCGCTACGATTAATAATTTTTAAATACTCTTGTTGTTGAGCGCTGAATGTGGGATTTTTCTGCATCAATCCAGAAAAGCCAATAATTGCATTCAGAGGAGTTCGTAATTCATGACTCATATTTGCTAGAAATGTACTTTTAGCATGATTAGCAGCTTCAGCTTGATTTTTGGCAATTTCTAAAAGTTTAGCGTTGGCTTTTTCTTGTTCCAAAAGTTTTGCTTGAGCTAATGCAATTCCTACTTGTGCTGCAACTGCTTCTAAAAGTTCGATTTCATCTTTTGTCCAATTACGAATACTATTACATTGATGTAAAACGATGACTCCGTTAGCATCTCCCTGATAAGATGTCCTTACTGATAATAATGATTTGACTTGCCATCGCTGACAAATATCTTGAACTGGTTGCAATAAAGGTTCTTGATAAATATCGGCTGCGGGACAAGCTGCATCCTGTGTTAAAACTTTTTGACCATGAGGATTACCATTAATCGGAATATTTATTCCCAGCATCGAAGCGTAATTTGATAATCGATATTCAGCGACTAAAGGTATTTGCGGTTGGGGATAATTAATATAAGTATGAATATGACAGCGACTAACTTCAAATATTTTACCAACTTGATCGACAGTTGTTTGAAAAATTTGCTGGCTATCTAAACTATGACGAATTTTTTGAGTAATTTGATTTAATAAAGCGTCTCGTTCAATTTGTTTTAATAAAGCTGTTTCTAAATTTCTGCGTTCTAATTCTGCTCCCGCTCTTGCTGCAAAAATCTTCAATATAGATTCTTCTGTTTCTGTATTTTCTGGCAGTATTTTAGTATCTAAAACCGCAATTAAACCGATATTTTTTCCACTTTGATCGATTATGGAAATACCAATATAACTTTCGGCTCCTAAACTTAAATATGGATTTTGAGGGAATAAAGATTGGACTGAATTTTTATATCTGTGGATTTCTCCATTGATTAATTTTCCGCAAGGTGTAAGTGCTAACTCATACTCAAAATTTTCGCCAAATTCTTCTCCTGTCCAAACAGCTAAAGTAGATACTTTCTCAATTGACTCAGGAACAAATTCGGCAATTAAAGCGTAACGCATTCTTAAAATAGTTGCTAAGGAATGTACGCAAGAACGAAAAAATTCACTTCCAACTTGTGTGCTGGTTCCTTCTACAATAAATCTCAGCGCTTCTTCTCTACGCTGACGTTCGGTAATATCTCGAAAATACCAAATCCTGCCGTAATAGTCTCCCGTATTCGACTGAATTGGGCTAGAATAACGGTCAAAAATCCGTCCATCTTTAAAATATATTTTGTCCCGACTAATTTCTTGGGGATATTCGTAAAGATAATTTACTTTTTCAAGAAACGACTCTGATGATTGTACTTGAGTTAAGACATAGGCGAGTATTTGTGGTGAACTACCTTGAACCATAATATCATCGGGTATTTTCCATAACTTACAAAAATGCTGGTTATAAGAAACAATTTGCCGATTTTCATCTACAATCAAAATTCCATCAAGTGCAGCGTCTTGCTGTGCCTTTAATAATGCATTATTGCGATTTAAAAGGCGATATAGATGATTTTCATTAAGAATATTGTCCACCATTTGACTATTTGAGGGAATAGGGAATAGAGAATAGGTAATAGGTAATAGGTAATAGGTAATAGGTAATAGGGAATGGGGAATGGGGAATGGGGAATTGAGAATATTAGTAAGTTATACTCTATTAATTAGCATTGTTAATCGTCAACGCTTGATATAAAGAATGAATAGTTTTTCCATCAATAGGGTATTCTACAACTTGGTAATTACAGGCTACTTGAAATCGACTTCCATTAGGTGCTGTAAATATCTGTTGTCGCAGGATAACAAGAATTTCATGAACACGTTCAATAGCTTGTATTTTATCTAATCCAAGCATTCCCACGATAAACTCTCCATTACCCCAATATCCTAACACTTCACCACTACGAAAACTTTTTTTGATTAATCTTCCCCATTTTTGCAATACTTGATTACCTATATCATGCCCGTAATTAAAATTGAGCTTGCTTAATTCAATTACAGTAAAAATTGCCAGACAAACAGAAGTATTCTGCTCTTCTCCTTGACTCAATAAAATATCTAAATTTTTTTTTGATTCTGTATAATTACTAATTCCAGTTTGCGAATCTTTGTTAGAAATCGTTTTTAATAAACGGTTTCTTTCCAAACGGTTGGTAATTCTAGTTAATAATTCTGCTCCGACAACAGGTTTAGTTACATAATCATCAGCCCCAACAGCAAACACTTTAGCAATTGTTTGGCGATCGCAATGAGAAGTCAGAAATAAAATCGGTAAACTTTGCCATTTTTGCTCGGTACGAACTGCTTGACAAAGTTCGATTCCGCCGATTTCTGGCATTTCTACATCTAAAATTAGTAAATCTGGTTTTACAGACTCTAATACTTCCCAAAAACGTTGAGGATTATCTAAACCTGTAAATTTGATTCCCCAAGGTTCTAATAACGGACGTAACACAGATAAAAATATTGGATCATCATCTACAACTAATATCGCAGGAGCAAGATTACGTTCAGCTTTACTAACTCTATCACGTTCTAATAATTGAATTGTTAAATCCCATATTTGAGTTGAATTTGGTTTAACTAAAAAGCCACATCCCCCAGCTTCTGCTACTTTTACCCGACAATCCAAATTCTCTGATTCAGCAATAACTATGACAGATATTTTTGGTGTACGTGCCGCTAAATTACTAATTAATATCAAATCTTGCGGAGTAATTACTCGCTCTAAATTTAATATCACTAAATCCGGTGAATGAGTTTGCAACCACTCTTGAGCTAATATAATATTATCTACTTGATACCAACTCATTCCTTGACTTGATGCGAGTTTTTCTAATTCCGTACCTCGTTGCAAATTAGCATTAATTAATAGTAAACTTGCTGCATCTGTTGTGGAATTATCACTTGACTTTAAATCTAAAAAATCACTCAATTCTTGTACCAAATAAGCTAATTTATGTGAAGTAAAATCATCTTGATTTAAAAGTAATTCTTCAACTTCTCTTGCTAAATGAGTTCCAGTTTCTCGTCCAAACATTCCCAAAACTCCTGCAAGCTTATGAGCTTCCTGAGCAGCAGATTGTCGTAATTCCTCAGTTAATTTTCCAGCTTGAATTGTATTCACAGTCGTTTGCAATTTTGTGATTCTTTCAGCCATCAGATCTTGATATTGCAGCCACATTTTATCCACAGCATCACCATACTGCTGCTCAACCGATGTTGCTTGAGGATTAAGCCGATATCCCAAACCATAGACATTCTCAATCCAGTCAATAGCACCGACTTTTTTCAATTTTTGCCGCAATCCTTTAATATGAGCCTTAACGCTTTCTTCCAAAGGTGGGTCATCAAAATTCCACAAATGATCGACAATTTGAGTCCGACTATAAACCCGTGAGGGATTTCTTAAAAATAGTTCTAATAAATTATATTCTTTCGGTGTTAGTTTTAACTCTTTTTCACAGTATTTTACCTGAGTAGTATTAGGATTTAATGATAGTTTACCCACAGATAAAATGCTTGTTGGTGCAACTTCTCCCCGACGCAATAAAGCTCGAATTCTAGCATGGAGTTCCTCTAAATCCAAAGGCTTATTTAAGTAATCATCCGCACCAGCATCTAAACCGCGAATTCGATCTGTATTGGCATTATTTGCCGTCATCAGTAAAATTGGTATAGAGCAGCCATTTCCACGTAACCGCTGACATAAGGTAATTCCATCTAATAAAGGTAATCCTACATCTATCAAGATAAGTTCATAATTACCGCTAGTTGCATATTCCCATCCATTTTCACCATCGTAAATTGCATCTACAATGTAATTTTGGTGATTTAAAGACTTCACCAATATATCTGATAAGATTTCGTCATCTTCTAATAGCAGAATCCGCATTTTTCAATCATGATTTTTCAGTAAAAAAGAAAGCCTGTAGAGAC
Organism: Rivularia sp. (in: cyanobacteria); assembly: GCA_050329355.1. Taxonomy (GTDB): domain Bacteria; phylum Cyanobacteriota; class Cyanobacteriia; order Cyanobacteriales; family Nostocaceae; genus Rivularia. Next base: position 402 of record JBHJOU010000414.1, on the reverse strand, counting down.
AAGATATATTAGATATATTTATATTGTGTCTCTACATTTATTGTCAGAAGCATATTGTTAACTAGATTAACAACTAATCGAGAAGAACTAGGGAAGATTCAACTTGCAATTATTCATAAATATTATTTATCTTGATCATAATCATATAGATAATTCCGTAATTCCAAATTTTTTAGATTTTTACAGCATGATAATATAATAAATAATCTCTAGAAATAATTAATTATTTAAAAGTAACTATCAGCTAACTTCAACAATCGTATCAAAGTCGTATTGCAATATGAGTTTTCTCAACTTTTCAGCTAAAGTTTGATACTTCTGTGGAATCTGCTCAATTATCTGTAAAATTAAATCTGCATCCACCTCTAAAGCTGCTTGATGTAGTGAAGCAATCCATTCTTT
>JBHJOU010000489.1:0-2466 GCA_050329355.1 Rivularia sp. (in: cyanobacteria) | reverse complement strand
GCCATTCTTTATACCAATAAGATACCCAAAAATCTTCGGAATTTTCTGATTTTAATAACGCTTTTTGATGATTAATAATATTCCGACGTAATCTAGCATCAGTAGCCCAACCAATTACTTTATTAGCGTCAAATTGTAAGAAAGTTATAAATAATTCGGTGATTCCTTGACGAGAACGCATAACTAAATCACTCACAAATACATAATTACACTATCAATACACCTACAATATCGTAGATGCACTTCCTTATACTTTATTGATAGCACAGACTCCTATGTCTATGTTTTTACCTGCATTTAGCAAGGCTTTTATCGATTACCGATAATATCGAAAAAAATCACTTTACACAACTTGATTAAACTTGATTAACTTGATTTAAATAATGAGAAACTTGGTATGAGACACTAAATTTTGTCAATACTCCTAAATGCATAAATGTTTGAAGAAGATTATTTTAAACTAGAAAATGAGAAAAACTAATGCTCGACACTAATTCCTTAAAAGATTGACTTCTCTAGTTCTTCTCGATTGGGGATTATCTTTGATTTGAGAAAAAGGTAAGTAATCAGAAAATTTTAATAATCGGGAAATTATGGAGTCAGATTCAAAAGTTATAGAAAAGTTAAGTCGATTTTGTCAGAGCATTTCCACTACTTTTCTGTATGGACTATATCTCATTCAAATTATATAAATACATAAGTTAGGATTAGTCAAATAAAATGAAAAATCAGTTATCGATTGACAGTTGCGACGGTGTATGGGTGGAGATAAGGTAGGAAGCATATCAATAGATAACTGATAACTGTTCACTGATAACTGATAACTGATAACTGATAATTGTTAAGAGGTTAAATAATTATGGCTCCTCTCGGCGTAGGTTCTAGCGATTCAACTTATACATTAAAATCAGGAGAAGCGAAACTTTGGCTGTTATTAGTAGGTGTTAACGATTATCAAGATGTAAGTTTACCTTCTTTGCGTTATCCAGCCTTAGATTGTCAAGGATTGGAAGAATCACTTGTGAAAGCAACCGAAGGATTTCCCAATAAGGAAATAGTTGTACATCATGATTTTGCCACAAAAACACCCAAAATAAAGAATATTCGGGAAAGTTTATGCAAAATAGTTGCTAAATCTCAACCGAATGACTCGATTTTATTATATTTTTCCGGACATGGGATGTTAGAGCCAAATACTCAAGAAGCTGTCCTATGTTTTTCCGATACTAATAAAAGTAACTTGTTGGCTACTGGTTTACCGATGCAGGAACTTGTAGAAATATTAAGTAAAAGTCCAGCCAAGCAACAGTTATTATGTTTGGATACCTGTCATAGTGGTGATATGGCATTATTAGGAGCGAGAGACGGTAGGGCTAGGGATGGAAATATTACACCATTGTCCAATTCTACCCCGCAACTGATGAACGTCCTTAGACAGCGTGCTTCTCAAAGTAAAGGATTTTGTGCTTTACTCAGTTGCGATCGCGGACAACAATCTTGGGAATTTCCAGAGTTAGGGCATGGAGTATTTACTTACTATTTAATGCGGGGATTATCGGGGGAAGCTGCGGATAACAGCGGATTTATCGATGCTGACGGACTTTATAAATATGTTTATCGTCAAACGGTACAGTATATTGATAAGTTAAATCATCAAGTCCGGTTAATTAATCAGCAAAAACGAGAGCGTGGAGATAGTCAGCTTTATCCAGAATATCCCATACAAACACCGAAAAGAATTGTCGAAGGTGTCGGAGAGTTAATTATTGGATTTAAACCCCGTCAGGTTGATTATAATAAGTTACGACGTGCTTTAATAATTGATGGATTAGCAAATCGAACATCTACATCTACTCATAATCTAAGTCGATTATTGAAGAGTGCTGGTGATTTTGAAGTGGAATGTTTTGACTCTTCAAATAAAAATTGGTCGGAAATTCGCACAGAAATTCAAAAATTTACCCAAATAAGTGGAGAATTGAATGCAAAATATCATCAAAAAGTAGGGGGAGTGAAGAGAATACCAACTTGTTTATTATATTTACGCGGGTATGTTGAAGAAAAAGAAGATGGAGAAGCTTGTTTAATTTTAGGTGATGGAGTTCGTTTGAGTCGTTGTTTTTTAAGACAAATATTACGTCGTACTCAAAAAGTTCAACAAATAGTTATTTTAGATTTAATAAGTTCAGAATCTTCAGGAATTAGTTCAGCACAAAATTGGATAGAGGATTTACAATGTGGTACCGAATATGGACAATGTTTGATAGTTACTCAAACACCAATTCATCAATCAATAGTATTTTCTCAAACTATTTTAGAAACTCTTATCAATGCAAATTCTCAAGTCGGATTACCAGTCGCTAAATGGATTACTCAATTACAAAAACTCTTACAAAATAAAGGTGTACATTTACATACTTGGCTTTCCGGTACCCAAGCAATCATTGATATTTTACCCGGTAATAT
>JBHJOU010000770.1:0-11256 GCA_050329355.1 Rivularia sp. (in: cyanobacteria) | reverse complement strand
TGCCAGTGGGACGCGATCGCAATTATCCAGATCAAAAACCACCATTTGCATTAGTGGAAGTATTTAACCGCTACATTCTCAAACCGAAACCCATACCAGGACTTAAAGAAATCCAAAACGAGAATGATCGCATTGGGATTAATTTAGCAGCTATCGGTCAAATTCAAGAATTCACCCGCGCAAACAAGGCTCAATTTCTCCTAGCAATGACTCCCTTATTACGAGAAATCGGGCAACCTGGACCGCGTGATTATGAAATTAAAGCTCGTCAGCGTCTACTAGAATTTACGCAAGCTCAAGGTATTATCTACATAGATTTTTTACCCATATTCAACTCTTCCCAAAACCCTAAAGCTTTATATCATGACCACATTCATTTCAATTTACAAGGAAATAAGTTAATTAGTGAAAATCTTCAACAAAAACTACTCGGATTATTACAAAAAGATGCAAAAATTAATTAATGTAGAAACGGTACCTATTGAGACGTATAAAAAGAAATATAATTTCAAACTTGTTAATTTAAAACTTTTAATAAGAACTGAAAAGTTTTTAGTAGTTTTGCATAATTATTTTAAGGAAACGTTCCATATCATCAAAAATTGAGCAGAATAAGCTTATTGAGTCTAACTTAAAATTCGCTCTAAATAACTCAATAAAAAACATTACTACTTTCTCATACATCTCTTTGATAAACAAGTTGGATTAGTGAAAGTAAAAAGGAGAAATATATGGACGTTAATCAGCTTTTAAGCAAATACAAAGCCGGAGAAAAAGACTTTAGTGGAGCTATTTTACATCAAGCAAATCTCAAAAATGCTGACTTAAGCGGGATAAACTTATGTGCAGCGGATTTAAGCGGAGCCGATTTAAGTGGAGCAAACTTAAGGGGGTGTAACCTAAGTCGAGCAAATCTCACTGATGCAGATTTAACTCAAGCCAATTTAACTGACGCAAATCTCAGCGAGATAAATCTAATTGGTGCAGATTTAATGAATGCCAAATTAGAAAGAGCTAACTTACAAAAAGCTGATTTACGAGGTGCAAATTTAGTAAATACAAATATGTATCAAGCAAATCTTGTAGAAGCAGAACTCAGCGCTGCTGATTTAACTCAAGCTAATCTCAACTATGCTAATTTGACAGATGGCAATATCAATGAAGCATATATTAATGGTGCTGATTTAACAAAATCTAACATCATAAGCCAAGAGATAACTGAAACAGTAACCTATATAGGTATATCTCGTAGATGGATCAGTTGGGCTGGAAACCATTGATATTTTTTGTATTTTGTTTTTTTGTATTTTGTAGAGACGTAGCAGTGCTACGTCTCCCAATATTTATTACCCAAAATTGGGTTTATGTCGGATCAAATCCATGAATTCCCGTTTATTTTTAGCATCTTCTGCAAATACTCCTCGCATCGCACTAGTAACAGTCCAAGAACCGGGTTTTTGCACTCCACGCATTACCATACACATATGACTCGCTTCTATAACCACAGCCACCCCTTGTGGATTAAGCAAACCTTGTAATGCATCAGCAATTTGTACCGTCAGACGTTCCTGCACCTGCAAGCGTCGTGCATACATTTCGCAAATTCGAGCGATTTTAGATAATCCGATTACCTTTCCATTCGGAATATACGCCACATGAGCGCGACCAATAACTGGTAAAATATGATGTTCGCAAGAACTAAAAATATTGATATCTCGGACTAATACCATCTCCGACGCATTTTCTGTAAATACTGCACCATTTAACAGTTCATCCAAAGATTCATGATATCCCTTTGTGAGAAACTGCAAAGCTTTGACAACTCTTTTCGGTGTATCTTTTAGTCCTTCACGATCTGGATTTTCTCCTAACCCAATCAACAAAGTACGTACAGCTTGCATCATTTCTGCATCCGTTACATTCTGCTGACTTTGCTGTCTAGATAAAGACGATAAATTCTGGTCAGAAGAAGATAGTTCGGGACGAATAGATAGAGTCATTCTCTAAGTTCCATTACTTGTCAATAGTTCGTATTTAGTTATTAGTAGTGAGTTGCTAATAGCATCACTTTTATCCTAACTACTAATTACTAATTTTTTTCTTAATACTTTTTAATCATAACAAATTATGATTAATTTCAAAAAAATCAAAAAATCTATTTTATTTGATATCGAAGCTTCTTATATTATCGACAATAATATTTTTTTCAACAGTAAAATTTAGGATTTATTGGATATTAAAGTGTCATATTTAACTATATATAGTGGAAGCCAAATATGATTGAATTTAATAAAGTATTAATTTAACATGAGTTTCTTTAAAAGTACCCGTAAGGGTACCCGAAGGCTTGCGAAATCACCGAGATATACACTGTTGATTTTCTTAATAATTAAGATTACAAAAAAAATTATGCCTCAAACATATACAACTCGCAGCTATGATATCATCGCTTTTGGAGACGAACTTCCCGGTATTTTGACCTTAATCTGTGCAGCACGAGAATATTATCGACATACTAATAAATACCCGCGTAGCTTACTCATGTTCAAAGGTGATTCGCGGCAAGGTGTAGGCGGACATTTAGTACGCGGTGGTTTAAGCTATTTGGATAGGTCTTCAATTCCTCTGGAAATTCGGCGATCGCACAATCTAGAACCTTTTGGTGACGCACCCGCGATTTACAAAGAATTTCTGCAAAGAGTTGGAGTACTTCAAGTAGCCTTAGATCCGATCAAAGCAGATCGAATCTTACGGGAAATGTTAGCAGAAATTCGCGCTGATATATTAAGCAATATTGAAATTGAATCAGTTATCAAACAAAGAAATAAAATTGTTGGGATTAATCTCACTAAACGCGAAACTTACTTAGCCAAACAATTTATCGACTCCACTGTAAATGCAGAATTAGCGCAAGCTGCGGGAGTTAAAAAACTCAAGGGTTTTGAAACCTTCGGCTTACCAGATTCAGAACTTTCAGTTACTTTAGTATTTCAAACTCAAGGTTTGAGCGTACAAAGACTCCAACATCTAGAAAAACTTTATCTCGAACGCTTTATTAACCTTAACGATAGAGACGCTCAAAAATGGTTAAATCAAGCCGCAGGTAATAATCCGGAAGTAGCCAACCGTCTCAGAGAAGATTTGGTCGATCGCAATGGTAAACTCAAAACCATGTATGTGGGTAAAGACTACATCGATATCCGCTGCAAAGCTCTTTCCATCGCTTATCATTCCTTCCGAGCAACTCCCTTGATTTTAGAAAAAAGTGGCGCAATTCTCGACAACGGTAACGTCGCGATTCTTTCAAATGGTAGATTATCTTGGAACGCATTCCTATATGATGTCAATGCCGACAAAGCAGAAGCATTAGCGCGGGGTAAAGCCAAACCTACCCCAGAAATGCTTGCAGAAATGGATTATGTAATTCAGTGGTTTAAAGCTATTGGTGCAAATACAGTTACTCCAGCGGATGAATTATACATTCGTCACGCAGGTAACGTCATGGGAGTAATTGAACGATTAACCGGCGCGGAAATGCTGGCAGGGGGAGTTAATCAAAATGAAGCTTTAGGAAGCTTTGGTTATCATTTTGATATTCGCGGTGGTATCAAAGGTTTAGGTACAAGAGCAGAAGAAAAACGAATTGATCACCTTTTGCACCTCCAACAACCCCTATTTAACATCGGCATTCAACACGCTTTAATTAAAGATATACCCAACCTGGCAGTTATTAGTCCCGCTTCGGGATTCGAGGGCTATGCTTGCTCTGCCGGTAGAATTGTAGAATTTAATTGTGGAGTTGGACAAGGAGTTGGGATTGCCGCAGGTATGGCACTTTGGCGTAATATTAACCTCGCTGATTTTTCTAACCAAGAAGTGCGAAATGTTTTAGTACAAACCGGACGCATCGCTAAAATCTACGGTCAAAATTATACAGCCCAAGCACGACAATTAAGTGAATTTGAGTATGGAATTGCCGCTTAAGCATAACCACAGAAGTCGGGTTTTTACGATATAAATATCTGTAACACGCCCATAACACTCATCAAAACCCGACTTCTTACCCTTCCAACGTCTCTACAGATTTAAAACCTCAAACCCACACCACCCTGAACTGAAACAGCAGTACCACTCTTATCACGATAAGCATCAAAAGCAATAATCGCATTACCAAAAATTACAGTGTTGCTGTTGGGTACCATATAGTCAACACCGGGCTGTAAAGCAAAACTAATTTTGTTACCGACAGGGGAAGGTGTATCACCACCAGCCAAAACCAATCCAGCCCCTAAATAAGCATCAGTTTGCCAGTTAAGGGGGACATCATAAGAAACCATAGGTACAACTGCGGTACTCTCACCGACTAAAGCTTGAGTACGGAAAGAGATGGGTGTCTCTAAAAGCTTATAACGGACAGCAAGAACTCCTCCTATTTGCGCTCCATCAGAGATACCAACAGTAGGTCCAACACCAACATAACTACCGTATGCAACTTGAGCTTGTGCGGGTTTCGCCAATAGAGCTACACTCAAACCTGAGCTAAGTAAAAATACGGAAGATAAACATTTAACAAATTTCATTTTATTACTTCCCAAACAATTTTAGATTTTAGATACTTCGGCAAGCTCAGCAAAAGTTTTAAATTTTGGATTTTAACAACCGATGCATTTGTCTAGAGTTAGGACTACCGGAGTTAGGACTACCGGAGTTAGGACTACCGGAGTTAGGAGTTAGGAGTTAGGAGTTAGGAGTTATCCCCCCATCCCCCCCATCTCCCCCGAACCTCATTCTGCCCTACGGACAAAAACGATTGTGGATACCTCCCTGAGTACAAATATAAGCTTTTTGTTTCTCATCTAAATTTTGAACTTGACTAAAATCAACTCCTTTGATGACTGCGGATTGAGTTCTAGCAGCAGGAGTGTCAACAAATTGGTCTGCTGGATTTTGCTGTGCTGGAGAGAGTATTGTTCCTTGAAAATCTGCTCCTGTTAAATTTGCACCCCGTAAATCAGCAAGACTCAGATCAGCATTCCGGAAGTTGGCATATGAGAGGTTGGTAGAGCTTAAAATAGCACCAGTAAGTCGTGCAGCACTTAGATTAGCATTACTAAGATTGGCGCGGTCAAGATAAGCTGATGACAAGTCTGCTCCTTGCCATTCAGTTTTGATTAAATTGGCATTAGATAACTGTGTGCCGATCGCGATCGTGCGACCTAAACGAGCGCCGTATAAATCGGCATCATTCAACTTAGCTTCACCTAAATCTGCTCCTGTAAGGCTGGCATTTTCTAACACAGCACCGCGCAAATCGGCTTTTCCGAGTCTGGCGCTACTCAGATTTGCACCAACCAAACGTGCCGCTAATAGGTTAGCTTCATTCAAATTTGCACCGCTCAAATTGGTACGCACCATCAAGACGCGACTGAGATTAGCACCGCTTAGATCGGCTTGTTTTAACTCAGCTTGACTCAAATCGGTAATCCAATCATCATAAGTGTCCCAACGACCATCTTCACCAGGTCCCCGGAAACGACTACCCCTGAAACTGGCTCGATCCAAATTTGCGTACTTGAAATCAATTCCCCATAAATCAACTTTGTCTAATGACAAGTTGAACATAGAATTATGGACAGAACCTTCTTGAGACAATTTAGCGCGGCTTAAGTCAATACCATTTGTTTTGCCGTTATAAACCAATAAAATCTTATTAATTGCCTGCTGATTTGCATACAAACTTTTTTCTCGCAATTCCCTTTCTTGAGTCGCATTGCTAGCTGTCGAATCCAACTCACCTTCAAGTAAAATATTCATGTGCTTGAGTTCGGAAATAGCGGACGGACCAATACTTACCAAAGCTTGCTGAATAGTTTCTAATAAAACTGGGTCGTTTTCTTTACCCAACAAACCAACTAAAAATTTAGTAGCCTGGGAATCTTTGAGCGTGCCTAAAGCTACAATTGTCCGCTGACGTTGTTGTTTAGTAGCTCCAGAGTTATCATCCAACTGCTGCTTGAGTGCTAAAAACTGCTTGCTGTTGTTTTGGTTAATTGCGTTTTGATTTTGCCTATTTTGAAGATAAACTTGAGTACCGACCAAAGTTGTCAATACACCAGCCATACTCAACAGTGCAACTCCCAGTAAAGTCAGGCTGGGGTTTCGTCGCATCCAAACCCATAAATCTTTTTTTTGCTGTTGCTGGGGTGTAACTACAATTGATTCGATTGCAGCTTCTTCGTCTCTGTGCATCCACCCAGAAACATTGCTTCTATTGGTTAAAACTGAAGGTTCAAAAGGAACAGTGGCATCTATGGTATAGGTATCCGCAATTCTATCGTGAATTGAGCGACCTTGCCGCAACCACGGAAAACCCATTGCTTCTGCAAACAACATCAACAATGCTAGTACCGTAAAAATACCCAGGTGAGGGAATAATAAGGTATAGCGCCATAACATATAAGTAACGGACATCGGCACACCCCAGCGACTACCTTCTCGCAGCAAAACGGCTGCGAAACCTGGTGGTTGACCTTTTTGATTCACAACCTTAATGCCAAACCAACGTTTGGGAATGGTACTTCCTGTTTTCCCTAGCAAATACCATTGCCAACAAGTAAGTGACAAAGGCGCTAATATTGCTACCGTCCATAATAAATTAGTCGGCCATGCGACATTACGAGTACCGTAACTTATGGGTAAAGCCAAAGGATAAGCTACTGTTCTCTCAGCCGCAACCAATACAGGATTGAGTGGTACCCGCTCGATATTAGTTTTAGTGTTGATATATCCACCAATCCCAAAAGGCACTGCACCACTAACGACACAAAGCGTGATTTCCGCTACCCAAGCCGCAATCCGCCGCGAAGAAAGCGAAAGCCCACTGGTTGTTCGGGGTTGCTTTGGCTGCCTCAATTGATTCCCACTTCTCCTCACTGTTGGAGTTGTCATTTACCTTGTTCCCTATAAATTAATTTCTACGCGAAAAAGTTTGCGTAGATAGAAATAAATTATTCTTTTACTATTCTTTTATTTGAGGACTGTTACCAGCTACGAAAAAATTGTATCCAAGGTAAACTAATCCTGCCAGTAATGCCATACTCATAACAGAAGCAATTAATTTTAGTGCTGCTTGTAAGATAGCAAAACCGAGTAAAAATCCTACACCCAAAACTATTAGCTTTGCCAAAATTGGTAAATGCCAAAACCAACGGATAATTTTGATTATGTAGTAAGCAACACTAGTATGATTCAATTTAGACGTTGGCAAAATTGTTGAGCAGGCAACTTCTATTGAGTCCGAATCAATCTCGCTGACTAGCTTCTGGAGGCGATGCTCGTTTAGATTTTCTTCAGTTTGAGGGTTCATCAATATTCTCTACCTTAGCTAGAAAAATGGTATATAAATAAATAAACTTATATACCGTTTTTGGCGATATGTATGTGATTTTATCTAATATTAAGTGTGTTTAATACAACTATATATTGCATAAACCAATTATTTTATACACCATTTTACTTACAGATATCATACTGCTTGAGAATATATAGCTTAATATTTATTCACATTTTCAATTAAAAATTTATCGAACGCTTGTGTGAGAAGTCGGGTTTTTACGTTAAATATCCGTCATACAACACAATCATCCTCAAAACCCGACGAATGATTGAAGGAACAGATCATAATTTTCCTTGTCAATTTGATTAAATATGATGTTTATGAATACGGCTCTATTAACTTTAGGAGCATAATCCACAATGAAAATACCTACTTTAATTAAATTTGCTCCTATCGTTTTGACGATCAGCTTGATTGCGATCAGCGTTCAATTAGTCCAAGCCGAAGTTATACGGATTAAACCGGACTTTCAACCAGATCCGTTAATTCTGAGTGGTGAATCTGGAGGAACTCAAAAAACTAATTGTGGTAACATTAGCACTCAACCCAATCGCGTGATTGAAGTTACACAATCATTACCTTATTTACGGTTGACAGTAGAAAGTCAAGGAAACCCAACGCTGTTAATCGATGGTCCGGAAGGTCGCTTCTGTGTATTAGCAGATAGTTACTCCCAAAATAGACCAGAAATTTCTGGATATTGGGCATCAGGTAAATACTCGCTATATATAGGCGAATTGTCTAAACAGCAGCATACATACACCCTATCAATATCCAAACAGAAGATGCCACAAAAATAGCTAAATGTCAAGATTATATAATTTTGGATTTTAGATTTTAGATTTTAGATTGTAGTTTAAGGCACCTTTAATTGAGTAATTGAGTCAGTCTTCAATTGATTTTGCTGGTACTTCTACAGCCGTCACGTCAATAGTACCTTCGGGAGTGAAGCGTTTGAGAGTTCTATTTTCCACTAGCAACTTCTCACCGCAGCTAGGACATTGTAACTGAGTATTATTTAAACCTGTAATCTCTGTTCCGCAAACTGGACAGTTTTCAGCAATTAAATTACGTTGTAACCACCAGCGAAACCCGAAAAATGCCAAAATGGGTGCTAAAAACAGCAATCCAAGAATAATTAAGAATGAATTGACCAACCAACCCAAGCCCAATGTACCTAGCAACCAAGCAATTGCTAATAAGGTGAGCCAAGGACGTAGATAATACAAATTCGATTGAAAGGATTTAAAGCTCATTTTTAAATTTATCTTTAATTTATCCAAGTCTCCTTCTAGGATAGCGAGTTTATCCAATACTCAAGAGTGAAGAATCAAAAATTAAACTTTTAATCAGGAGACTTTTGGCACAAGGGGACAAGGAGAAAATAATTCTTAACTTTTAACTCCTAATTCCTCACTCTTAACTCCTAACTCTTAACTCCTAACTCTTAACTCCTAACTCCTCACTCCTAACTCCTCACTACTTTTAATTGTCGATAAAAACTGCTGTTGCAAGCGTTTTTGAAAGGCTTCTATACCAAATAATGAAATAGCTTCTTTTCTTAACCATTCTCCGTTACACCGTGGATCATCTCCTGTAAGAATTTCGATGCAAGCTGCTGCTACAGCATCGCGATCGCGGTGTGGTACTCGCCATCCTAGTTTACCATTTTGTAATGGGTCATCCGAACCATCTGCATCACCAGATAATACGGGTATTCCACAAGCCATTGCTTCCAAATAAACAATGCCAAAGCCCTCCTGAGAAGGCATAATATAAGCATCGGCAAGACGATAATGTTCCACTAATTCTTCTGTTTCGACGAATCCAGCAAAGATAACTCGGTCTTGTACTCCCAAATCTTCTGCTAACTGTGCTAATCGGGGTTGATCGTCTCCACGTCCAATTACTAAATACTTGACTTCGGGGAAAACTTCGGCAATTTGCGATAATGCCAGAATTGTAACATCTACTCCTTTGTAAATATCACCAGACCACAATCGCGTGACGCTCATCAACACTTTTGCTCCTCTCAAACCATAACGTTCTACTAAATCTGTTGGTTTTGATCCCGGAGTAAAGCGATCGCCGTTAACAGCACAAGGTAAAACTTGAATTTTATCGGTATCTAAATTATTGGCACCACTAGCAATTTCACGAGTATAGTGGCTTACTGTCCAAATTTGCGAAGCTTTTTGTAGATTCGCTTTAGTTAACTTTGGTAAAGGTTGCCACACCTCTTTACCATGAGTCATTACAGTATAAGGAATTCCCAAAGGTTGGCACAACATACCAACTAAAGGTGCTAGGTAAACATGACCGCAAAATACATGATCCGGACGTTGGTGAATCAAACGGTTTAATAAAGCCCAAGTCATTCTCGCTCGTCCCAGTTGAGAAGACTTTGTTTGAAAATAATGAAATTGCAATCGTTCTGATTCAAAAGGATTTACACAGTCTTTTGCATCTCGCAGTAAAAATACTTCCGCTTTGATCGATTCTGGTAATGTCTCATAAGCTCGAAATACATCTTTTACATAAGATTGAATTCCACCTTCGCGAGAAAATATTTCCAAAAAAACGAAGATATGATTGAGATTTTTAGGATGTTTATTTTTGATTAAGTTTAAGTTATTTTTTTTATTTATTTGGCTCAGTAACATTTTTTTATACTCCTCTGCTCAATACTGAGGATGATGTTAATCCACGATTTAATCTAAAGAATATGAGTTCCATTGGTTGATAACTGAGTTTAATTAATAATTTTTGAAAATAATTGCTATATCTAAACATCATTATTTTATTTAACGCAATTTTGACTGTAATCTTTTTCGTTATTCAAAAAATCGCCATCCAAAGCATGATCAACCACACTGATACCTAAACCGAAGCAATTTTTGACTCTGGCTGTCAATTTTAACAAAGATAGCACTGTAACTTTAATGCTGTGTATACGGTATTAATCTGTTTATTTTATACATTTATTTACAATTATTAGCAACTGTAAAAATTTATTGAAATTTGAGTTGAGTTTGCGCTAAAAATTATTGAATATTTGACACATCTCTGGAAAAAATTGAGATATTGGCTGTATTACCCAGTCTCTAAAAGGATTTTGAGTAAAGCATAATTAATTTCGGGAGATGTATTTTAGATAAACAGATACAAGCGACTTGTGCATCGACTCCTAAATCGAGTTGAATATAGGAGAAACACAGGCAACTAAAAGTAAAACATCATAAGTAGCGATTAAATTTTAATTACATCGGTTTTCACCAAAATTAAAAGTGAATTCAGTCGGCTTTCTAACTAACAGAGAAATTCTATATGTAAGACTATTTGCGATTAATTTTCCTGCTTACCATACTTGACGATGAGCAAACAATTTCTACCATCTGTATCCCGTTCGTAAACAACTTGATCTGCTAATCGTCGTAATAGAAACCACCCATACCCCCCTACTTGTAGAGTACCGGGTTCTGGTTCGGCTATGGCATCTGGATTAAATGGTTTGCCGTAATCCCAGATTCTAATTTCTAGTTTGTCATTCCACAGTAAAACATCAATATCAATGTTTGTTTCTGGTGGTAAAGCTTGATGTGCATGACGAACAGCATTAGTAAAACCCTCAGCTAATGCTAGATTAAGTCGATACTGTTGACTTTCGAGCCAACTAAGCCCAGACAAATTACGTAGACAGAATTGTTCAAACCATTGTTGTACCTGGTTTAGAAGCTTTAGTTCGCTCTTAACCGTCAGATGGTCTTGCTCCACAATTGCTAGCATTGACCTTGACTTAAATATAGGTGGATTATTTTTACTTACATCTTTTATAGTTTATAAACTTTCGATTTTGAAAT
>JBHJOU010000113.1:0-4777 GCA_050329355.1 Rivularia sp. (in: cyanobacteria) | reverse complement strand
CGAATAATTGCTCGGTTGTTGCTCTACTTGCTTGCACATCGACTCGGATTGAGTTATATTCACACCACTTGAGAGTGGAGGTGCATAAAACTAATTACACAATTGTGCCAATTCATGTTTTCAGTATCACAATTGGGTACAAACATATCCTAACTAACAGTTAAATGGTAGTAGTATTTGCATACAAGTTAAACTTGTTAAGTAAGGTATCCATAGCAATCTAATTTTTGATTAATTGGGTGCTACCAGTTTAGGATGAAATAAAGCCACTATGATTTTTAGATTTTTAATTTCAAAATCTACAGGCGAATGTTTGCTGAGTTATCGGTTATTTATGAGTTAATGGCACTTGGGATACCTAAATTACCCTTTTTATATGTAGGCTAAAACAAAGTTGTTTCGACTACAAATAAGTGTCCTTCAATGATGGTATCGGAGATAATACTCTCAGAAAGCGAATATTTCCCACTAATAGATATGAATTTTATGTAGACTCAAATCTTCTATTCTAACCAATGTCGTATTCTAGACAATTGCTTTTCTCAAACGACAAAGATGTATTGTGAATTACAATTGTTTATTTCCAGATTGTGTTTCGATTGTCAGAAGAAAAGTCATAATAGTTTGGAAAGAGAAAAAAAATCCATTCAAGGTTAAAATCTTTCTGGACAAATAACATGAACGCAACAAATTCTATTTATTAAGATGAAATCAAATATACAGGGTGCGTGTCAGTAAAAATCAAATTCTGAGTATGATGCGCGTGTTAGAAGTGTTAATGGTGTGGTGTGGTGTCAGAGGAAAAATCAATGGTAAATGTAGTAGATTTTAGTGGTAGACCGTTTCATTTCATTGGTGTCGGCGGTATTGGGATGTCGGCGTTGGCATATGTACTCGCTCTCAGAGGATTTCAAGTTAGCGGTTCTGATGTTCGTCCAAATCACATTACTCATAAACTAGAATCAATCGGAGTTAATGTTTTTGGTAAACAAGAAGCAGCGAATCTTGATTTCTTTAAGGGTGGTTCTCAGGATATTGGCAGAACACCCCAAGTAGTTTGTTCTACAGCGATTAATGCCTCAAATTTGGAATACAAAGCAGCATTAGAAAATGGCTGCCCAATTTTCCATCGTTCTGATGTATTAGCAGCATTAATATCCCAGTACAAGAGTATTGCCGTCGCCGGAACTCACGGCAAGACTACCACTAGTAGCATGATTGGCTATATGTTATTGGAATGTGGCGTAGACCCCACAATCATAGTGGGTGGTGAAGTCAAAGCTTGGGAAGGTAATGCTCGTTTGGGACAAGGTGATTATTTAGTAGCTGAAGCTGATGAATCTGATGGTTCTTTGGTTAAGCATTCTCCTTTATTTGGGATTATTACCAATATAGAGTTAGACCATCCAGATCATTACGAAACATTAGATGAAGTAATAGATATTTTTAAAACATTTACCAGCAACTGCCAAACTGTAGTCGCTTGTATTGATTGCAAAACAGTACGTGAGTGCTTCCAACCTCATATCAGTTATAGCCTTGATCCAAATAGCGGTGCCGAATATTATGCGACAAATATTGATTATCGCGCTGACGGTACCACAGCTTTGGTTTGGGAAAAAGGTATTGCTCTGGGAGTGTTAAATTTAAGTATATTAGGTAAGCATAATCTCAGTAATGCTTTAGCAGCAATAGCCATAGGTAGAGCATTAGGTTTAGAATTTGGTGAAATTGCTCGAAGTTTAGCGACTTTTGAAGGTGCAAGACGACGCTTTGAGTTTCGAGGTGAAGTTGACGGGATTGTTTTTATCGATGATTACGCCCATCACCCCAGTGAGTTGAGCGCTACTTTAGCTGCTGCAAGATTACAAGCAAGACCGGGACAAAGAGTCGTAGCGATTTTCCAACCTCATCGTTATAGCCGCACAAAAACATTTTTAGCAGAATTTGCGACATCTTTCAGCCATGCGGATTTAGTTGTCCTCACCGATATCTACAGCGCCGGAGAGCCAAATATTGGTTTGATTAGTGGTGAACAATTGGCTGCGGAAGTAGCAAAACATCATTTTGCGGTTGAGTATCAACCGACTTTAAGCGACGTTAGCGAGTTCTTAATCAAAAACTTGCGTCCTGGAGATATCGCCCTATTCCTGGGTGCTGGAAACTTGAACCAAACAATTCCCGAAGTTATAGATTTTCTTCGGCAACCAGCACAAGCCACATCCTAAATAATAACATTCATCGACCTCACGGGGTGAACCACTTTTAATGGTTTTTAATGGTAGTTTATCCCCTCAATGATTACCTGTATCGGACAACCGTTTGATTGCGAATTGGAATATCGGATGATTACGGTAATTACACGTCAAAACATATTCAAGTATTTTGGTAAATATGACGGTTTTCCAAGCATCTACTAAATATTTGCAAAACGTGCAAAGTTTTTAATGTAATAACTAACAAAACAAAAAATGAAAGTGGACGGTAAGAACGAAGGAATCCCTTTAAGTGGTACTGACTGTATTATCAAGCCTCAAGTAGCTTTATCTGCCTACACTTCCTATAGAGTTGGTGGTCCAGCAGAATGGCTTGTTGCTCCCCGTTCAACTGAATCTTTGCAAGCCAGTGTTGCATATGCCAAAGAACACGAGTTATCAATAACAGTACTTGGTGCTGGTTCCAACTTATTAATCAGTGATGATGGTATACCAGGTTTGGTTATCGCTACTCGCCATATGCGCTATACTAATTTTGATGCAGAAACTGGTATGGTCACATTTGCGGCTGGAGAATCAATTCCGGCTTTAGCATGGGCAGCTGCCGAACGTGGTTGGGAAGGATTTGAGTGGGCAGTTGGCATTCCCGGAACCATCGGTGGTGCTGTAGTCATGAATGCTGGAGCGCACAATAGTTGTATTGCAGATATGTTAGTTAGCATCGAGGTACTAACGGACGATGGTACTTTACAAACTCTAACTAGCGAACAGTTAAATTATAGCTATCGTACTTCTGTACTGCAAGGAAGTAATTTAATCGTAACTCAAGCAACTCTGCAACTCCAGCCTGGTGCAGATCCAGCAGAAGTTACGGCAAGAACCAAGCAACACAAAGAGCATCGATTGGCTACCCAGCCTTACCATTTACCAAGTTGTGGTAGCGTGTTCCGCAATCCTACACCTCATTCCGCAGGTCGGTTAATCGAGGAAACTGGTCTTAAAGGTTTTCAAATTGGGCAAGCCCAAGTAGCACAACGCCATGCTAACTTTATTGTTAATTGTGGTGGAGCAACCGCCAACGATATTTTTAATCTAATTCGTCACGTCCAGTATCAAGTACAAGAACGCTGGTCAATTGGGTTACATCCAGAAGTTAAGATGATCGGAGAATTCCAAGCAGCTTAATTATCAGTGCCAGGAAAAATTAGCATTTTCAGTCAAAAATCTGCGATATTTAGTTTTTAGAATGTAATTGGGTGCATTACCTTAAGATAAAAAACTATCAAATTACACTACCCATCTATAATTGAATTTGATTTGTTATTGAAAGCACAGGCTAACTATTTATTATGACAGGAAAAGGACAAGGATTTGGTTTTGGTTTAGGAAAAATGAAGGAACTGGCTGAAGCCTTCAAAAAAGCCCAGCAAGTCCAAGAAGGAGCCAAACAACTCCAAGAAGAATTGGAGCAAATGGAAATTCAAGGAGAGTCTGGGGGTGGAATGGTGAAAGTGATTCTCAGTGGAAACCAGGAACCTAAAGGAGTAGTAATTTCACCTGATGCGATGAATGAAGGAGCAGAAGTGCTTTCCGATTTAGTCACAGCAGCAATGAAAGATGCTTACAATAAATCTACTGCTACCATGCGCGATCGCATGGAAGAATTAACCAGCGGATTGGAACTTCCCGGATTTTAATCGAGTACTTTCTCAGCAGTCTTATATGCTAGAAATTGCAAAACTTTGGACTAGTCTAAAAGTAGATTATGGCTTATAAGCTGCTGTTTGTCTGCTTGGGTAACATTTGTCGATCGCCAACCGCAGAAAATGTGATGAATCATTTGGTAGAAAAAGCTGGTTTGAGCAATTCTATCCACTGTGATTCTGCTGGAACATCAAGTTACCACATCGGTAGTCCCCCAGATTCTCGTATGAGTGCTGCTGCGGATGCTATTTTAGGAATTAAGCTTTGCGGTCAAGCACGTCAGTTTCAAGTGTCAGATTTTGAAAATTTCGATTTGATTTTAGCGATGGATAGGGAGAATTATCGCAATATTCTTTCTATGGACTCGGACGGAAAATATCGCGATAAAGTACGCTTGATTTGTGATTATTGCCGTACCCACTCTCTTAAAGAAGTCCCAGACCCCTATTATGGTGGTAAGGAAGGCTTTAATCAAGTTGTAGATTTACTTGTTGATGCTTGTGGAGGTCTTTTAGAGGATATTCGCAAAACTCAAGTAAATTTGTAAGGATTGAACATTAGCTAAAGCAAGAAGTCGGGTTTTTCTCAAATTTGTAAGTGGGTTACAGATACTAATTTTCAAAACCCGACTTCTGACAATTTTAGTTAAGAGTTATCAATGGTAACTCTTAACTTTTTGATTTTTACCTGATTAATAAACTGTTAACATATAAAGCACGTTCAACTAATGTTTTCCAAATCAATTGCTGTTGAACACGCTGTTCTATCTGTCTAAATTCTGACCATACTTGATAACATTCTTTGCGAAGAAAAATCCGCCATTCTAATTGTACATCTTTGGCGCGAAGAACTCGATC
>JBHJOU010000262.1:0-4971 GCA_050329355.1 Rivularia sp. (in: cyanobacteria) | reverse complement strand
GCGAAAGTTTTGGGATTAAATCCGGCTTTAGTATTATTGTTAATTGTATTACCGCAAGCCTTGCGTGCAGTTATTCCGGCAATTGTTGGTTTATTTATCGGTCTTTTCAAAGATACTTCTTTATTATCTTTAGTCGGATTACTTGAACTCACCGGAATTGCACGTTCAATATTAGCACAGCCGGAATTTTTAGGTCGTTATGCGGAAGTTTATTTATTTATTGGGTTAATTTATTGGGTATTTTGTTATTCAATGTCTCTAGCATCTCGGAAGTTAGAAAAACAGCTTTGATTAGGTTAAAGGTATCAGGTGAAAGGTCAAAGGTATTCATGTTAAGCTAAAAAGCCTTTAACAGTGAACAGTGAACAGTAAACAGTTATCAGTGATCTATTTATCCCTGGGTTTAAGTCCCCCACCTCCAGGTGGAATGCGTTGGTGGCGGGTCTAAATCCCCCACCATACGCCTGATAACTGGTAACTGATAACTGATAACTGTTTTAATTTGTATATTCAAATTTTATCAAAGTCTTGTAGTGCGGGCCGGACAGCCCGCTAGAAAAATACAAATTAAATGCGCGAAAACTTAATATACCATACTCAATTACTGAACACGGATTGAAAAGGATTGCATGGATTTCACAGATTTAATTACCAATTTTTAATTACTCATTACCGATTACCAATTTCCAATTATCAATTACCAATTACTAATTACCCATTACCAATTTCCAAATATTATGTCACAAGAAAAACCGATAATAATTGCAGAAAATGTTCATAAATGGTATGGTAAATTTCACGTTCTCCAAGGTGTGAGTTTAACTGTAAACCGTGGAGAAGTTGTCGTATTAATGGGACCTTCTGGTTCGGGTAAATCTACTTTTATCCGCACTTTTAATGCTTTGGAAGAATACCAAAAAGGAAAAATTGAAATTGATGGTGTTACCCTCAGTCACGATTTAAAACATATCGAAATCATTCGTCGCGAAGTGGGAATGGTTTTTCAACAATTCAATTTATTTCCCCACCTTAGTGTATTAAAAAATATTACCCTAGCACCGACTTGGGTACGTCGCTTACCCAAACCCAAAGCCGAAGAATTAGCAATGCAACTTTTGGAACGTGTGGGAATCCTTGAACAAGCACAGAAATACCCTGGACAACTTTCGGGGGGACAACAACAACGAGTTGCGATCGCCCGTGCTTTAGCAATGCAGCCTAAAATTATGTTGTTCGATGAACCCACTTCAGCTTTAGATCCGGAGATGGTACGAGAAGTACTCGATGTCATGCGAAACCTGGCTAGGGAAGGTATGACAATGGTGGTAGTGACTCATGAAGTCGGATTCGCTCGTGAAGTTGCCGATCGCGTAGTATTGATGGATGGGGGAACCCTTGTCGAAGCAGCTACACCGGATAACTTTTTTTCCCATCCTACTGAAGAACGAACTCGTAAATTTTTATCCCAAATTATTTG
Source organism: Rivularia sp. (in: cyanobacteria) (assembly GCA_050329355.1). Lineage (GTDB taxonomy): Bacteria > Cyanobacteriota > Cyanobacteriia > Cyanobacteriales > Nostocaceae > Rivularia. The sequence continues at coordinate 3,494 of JBHJOU010000262.1, read as the reverse complement.
AAAATATTTTGAAAATATTTTGAGAATATTAAGTACCAAAAAGCGCTATATTCCCAAAAGCATACTGCAATACGGTTCAGTTAAGGTTGTAAAAGATTGGCATATCAATAAACTTTATTAATCGTAAAAACCAAGAATTGGGGGATTCTCCCCCAAACCCCCGATTAGGGGACGGCTGCGTCCCCCAAACCCCCTCCAGATAAATTGATCTTTTTTCTCAGAATTTTTGTCGAATTTTCTTAACTGAACTGTATTGAAGCATACTGCGGATACTTGTATCTTGCACAGAGCCGCATAATTACTTAATTAATCAAAAATACAAATAAAAATATAACTAAATGAAGCTGTAGTATTTTTAATCCATTTTAAGGGACTTCTGCTATCAGACTGGGACTTGCAGTCCCAGGCGGATAAAAACGAACTCAAACAATTAGTAATTATTTTAACGACAGGTTTCTATGGTGCAAGATATGCGGATATTGCCGAACCAAGTAACAATTGTTAATCTCTACATTAGTTACACAAGCGGCATAAAAAAGTAGTCCAGAATATGCAAAATCCGAAATCATCGATGGATGGGAGGTTCGCACGTAGACGAAGACTCAGATTTAAAGTAATAGTGATTTTACTGAGTATCTGTACAATTGTTGGTATTTTAATTCCTTTACAACAACTGTTAGCCAGTCAACAAAGTAACTATGCAATTCACTCCCAACAAAGCTTCAACCAACCTCAATACTACCCTTTGACACAAAGCGTTGATTCTAAACTTTATCAACCGATTGACAACTGGGTAGGAAGGCTAATTTTACCGGAAAAAGACGAAATAAAAGATGATTCCGACTGGGTATGGTTTGAAGTTCAACAAGCACCACCCGAAGTTGCAAACCTCATCGGAAAAGTAGTCCGTTTGCAATGGAAAAATCAACCGCAGTTAAAATCTTACGTAAAAGCAGTCACCAGAGACGTTAATTTTACACCTGCAACTGTCGCAAGTCAGAAACAAGGAAATATTCATCCTCAACGCTTAAATAACCGTTCCCAAGTAAAACCGCTACAATCCCTTGCAGGTGCAAGACCAAAGGATGATGTAATTGTTAGTTTAGATCATGCAGAAGTTATCAAAACTAATAATCAACAAATTTTACAAATTAGCCAAGAACCTGTTTTAGCAACCGGACGTTTTTATGCTTTAGTAGATATCATTCAAGCAAAAAATCAAGAATTATTCCAAGTTCGTCATTATAACCAGGAATCAGGTAAATTCGACGGTATAGAAGAAACAATTCGCATTCCCCAACAAGTTGTAGATACGCGAAATATTCCTCCATCAACAGCGGATAAATTAGCAGCATCACCCGCCGGAAATGCCGGATGGTATATTTACGGAGCTAAAAATAATCAAGGTATATTTGTTGTGCAAGCATTAGCACCGCGTTCTTTGTTCCAATTACAACCCGATAAAATTATTTTGGGAACGGAAACGGGACGCGATTACATTAATCAATATTGGGACATTGCAGCTACAGACAAAGGTAAAATAAGCAAAGTTTTACTTGACACCGCAACCGAATCACAACAAGCAATTTCTCAATGGCAAGAAGGTGATAAACTCATCATCTTAAACCTTTTCGGCGGTATCGGTGGTGAAAAAGCCGAATCCTTGGGAGTACCACAAACCATTACCGGACACTTTGCCTTTGGTATCGCCGAAATCATCCGCAGCCCCTTCACCAAAGAATTAGAATTTAAAATTAAATATCATCAAATTTACGCTCATAACTCCGATGGAATCATTTCCGGAACCCAAACTTGGACAAACTACATGGGTAACTTGCAGTGGGGATGGCTCGCAACTCGTCCCGTTACCGATATTTTAATCAAATTTGACCCTGTTAGCCAAGATTACAATTTTGACGGTATCACCATTTCACCATTAAACGAATTTGTAGGTCAATTACAAATCATGATGGCACGCTATCGCGTGGGAGATGGTACCGGAAATGCTACCGTAACTCCAGCAGCTTCCTGCATTCAAGACTCCTCTCAAGCACTTTACACCGCGATCGCAGTTATTAAAGCCCAAGTAAAATCAAATCCCAAGATTCAAAACTGGCTGCAAAATCATCCCAACCATCCGCAAACTTTACGCTTCAAGCAACTTACATCCTTGGGTTCAGCTTTGGAACGTTCCCTAGTTCCCTTGGGAATAGTCCGTGCTGATTGGAAAAGCAATGTAGATATTTTAGCGGGAATTGGTGACGCTGAAGAACCTTTTAGAGACCCGAGTATCTGGGCTGGATTGACAACTTGGCGGACAATAATGCCAAGACAAGCACATTCGGAGCTAGCTGCTTTATTCTGGAAACAAGGTGCAAAATTATGGTTTCTCCAAACTTATCAAGTAGGGGGATGGAACCCAGAGATTGCACCTCTAGCACCCACTCCCCTATTAGGACAAATCAAACTTCCTTTTACCAATGTGCCTTTAATTTCTATAATTCTCAATCGCATTTTAGCTTCAATATTCATCCCAGCTTGGCATGATTGGTTAATTGCCAGTTTGGCTTTGTTAATTTATGCAGTCATTGCTATCCCATTGGGTTTATCCACTGGATTTTTACATCTACAGATATGGTCAACTAAACCCATCTACTACCTATTATTGACATTACGTTGTTTACTAACACCCGCAATTACAGAAGAGTTCTTTTTCCGAGTTTTATTTGTTCCCCATCCCACCGAAGTAATCAACTCGTCAAAATGGATTATATGGGCAGGATTGTGTCTACTGATATACGTTATTTATCACCCTTTAAATGCCAAAAGTTTTTATAAAGATGGATATCCCACCTTTTTTGACCCGATTTTTCTGATTTTAGCGACTCTTCTCGGACTCACCTGCACTATAATTTATGCTCTGACAGGTTCGGTATGGATAATCATCTTCATCCACTGGGTAGTAGTAGTACTCTGGTTAGTTTACTTCGGAGGAATCAGCAAATTAGGGGAGAAGGTGATGGGGTGACAAGGGGACAAGGTGACAAGGGGAGAAATAAATAAGAACTGTCAACTCCTCACTCCTAATTCCTCACTCCTCACTCCTAACTCCTAACTCCTAACTCCTAATTCCTCACTCCTAACTCCTAATTCCTCACTCCTAACTCCTAACTCCTAACTCCTCACTCCTAACTCCTAACTCCTAATTCCTCACTCCTAACTCCTAACTCCTAACTTTTATTCAATTAGTGCGTATTCGGACTGAGATTGTTCGACAACTGGTTTTTGTCCGCGCAATACGGAGTTACCGCTAAATAATTGCCGCTGGTCGATTGGTGATGGATTTAACCAATCAGATTCCAGTATTTGACCGCTTTGGCTGTATGCTGCGAGGGCATTTTCGTAACAGGTGGCTCGAACGTGAGCTTCTGGAATCCCTCTTTCTATCATTAATTGAGCGGTTTTCGGTACTGCTAAGGGATCGCTTACTCCCC
>JBHJOU010000965.1:0-4911 GCA_050329355.1 Rivularia sp. (in: cyanobacteria) | reverse complement strand
TGATAATCTAGAATATGCTTGGTGGCTGCAAAAAGAAAAATCAAAGCTCGAAGCTAAAGGTATCACTATTCGTGCTATTGGAATTGGTGACTATGATTCTGGGATGAAATTTTGTAAATACACTCAATTCCCTCAAGAATGGCTGTTTGTGGATTCCTTAGCTGAAATTCACGCTGATTTAAAACTTTATCGTGGTTTAAATGTCAACTTCCCATTGCTCTCAACTTCACAAAAAGCTTGGCTGAACTTAATGTTAATGTGTGCTGGGATTAGTAGTCCAGGAACTTTAAGGGAAGTTTTTCGGGGTTATACAGGTGACAGACAAGCTCCTCAGTTAATTCAAGACGAGGAAGTTATTAGGGGTACACCTTTACCACCGATCAAAGGTTCTTTCTTCAAGTTTGCAGGGGGAACAGGTTTTCAACGTCCTTTTGAACTAGCAACCCTACGTTTACGAAATATGACTGAAGTTTTAAACAACTGGAATATCTATGTACCAGATTCCTCTTATTTAACACAGCGGGGAGCAACTTTTCTATTCGATTCTCAAAGAAAATTAATTTACGAACATCGCGATCGCGGTATTCTAGGTTTTGCTGAAAATAAGAGCAATCCTTTGTCTTTTTTCTTTGATAGCTAGGACGATGTGTTTCTAAGTTTACAGTCTATTGGGTAAAAAATTGTCATGACTAATATTGAAGTAATTCAAGAACTCTATCGAACATTTCAAGAGAAAGATTACGACACATTTCGGCAGATTTGTAGTCCCAACTTAGAATGGGTTCAAAACGAAGGATTTCCTAATGGCTCAACTAATTATGTATGGTCCAGAAGCAGTAATAGAGAATGTATTTAAAGCATTTAATCATGATTGGGAATCTTGGAGATTTGAGGTTCAAGAGTATCTAGATGCCGCAAACTCTGTAATTGTGATTGGCTTTTACGAAGGAGTTCATCAAGTAAGCAAAAAATCATTTCGTTCAAATGCAGCCCATGTATATGATTTAGTTGATGGTAAAGTTAGTAAGTTTCGACAATTTACAGATACTAAAGTCATCTGGGATGCAATACCTTAAGTTTTTAAATTATTAAAAGTTTGCTCAGCGATGTCATACTAAAGTCGCTGGTGCTTATTTTACAAATAAAAAATATTTAGCGGATTCACAAGAAACAAACTTAAATAGTGGAATTTTGTATCATCAACTACTAATTATTAAGATTATCCGCGTAAATATATTTACATTCCTTGACTTTTAATACAAAATTAACCAATTTTCTTGGAAAAATTGTTTTGAAATTACTTATAATTTCTGAGGAGTGTTGTATATCTAAATGTAGTTTACTATCATCTTTTTTAAAGCAGCATACAACTTAGTTTGGTTGTTGCTATAAAATTGCAATAGTCCTTGGAGTCGTCAAGTTTATCATGATTAAAGTAACATCGAATATACCCACCTTACTATTTACTGAAAGTAAATGGGAGGATGAAGAAGATAATTATCAATCTGAGGAGTATTTAGCTAAACTCCAAGATTTAATTAGCGAACGTTGGGACGATATTTGGAAAGAAGTTCAAGCAAGAAAACAAGAAGAAATAAAATTTAATTAGCTGTTGTCAAATCAAAAAAAAAGGGTTAAGGATAAAGGTAAGAATCCCAGATGGTTTTCTTTCCCTTTATCCCTTAACTTTTAACCCTTTCTTAATCTAGCAACGGTTAATAAATAATTGCTAACTATGATAAGTTTGTTTCAAAGTTGCTTCGATAGAATTAGTATGTTTGTATATTCGGATCAATTCGTGGGCTGGAGTTTCTCGCTTTTCTAAAAGAGTTTTGAGTGGTGCGAGTAAATGTACATCAGCGTCATCTTTCAATACGGTTTCTACAATTTGTAAAATCTGTTTAGCGGTACTAAAAATCTCTTCGTTGTCGAAACCTTCTTGTGCAGAAATTTGGTGTTTTTCGGCATCGGGAACAATTGCTCTACCAGATAATGATTCATCCAAAACAATACCTTTTAATAAAGCTAATAATCCAGCATAGATAGAGAAATCACTACAGCTATCAAAAGCTTTAAATTCAATTCTGCCTACCTCTGCGGGAATGCGGGCAATTTTCGTTAAAGACGGAACACTTTTGATCAGTTCTTCTTGTTTTTCCACAAATACCATTGTCGCAGGTCTTTTGCCCGTTCTCATAAAAGTTCTTACAGAAAAGCCTTCCCACAAATTACCTTGATAAAATGGAGAACTGTAGCTAAAAGGAATAATATAAGGACTATAAAAAGTCAGCTTTTTACCAATATCAATAATACTTTCAGTAGTTAACCCTACCATAGAAATATTCAAATCCGGACCATAAGTAAGCATGGGAATATTCGCAGTTTGTTTCTCCGGAGAAGCCTGTCTGCGTCTAGTTTCATACTCGTTTAATGGTGGATTTGGGATGAATGTATCGTAGTGAGGATTAAAACTAATTAATACTGGTGAAAACCCATATTCTGCTGCTGTTTCTTTGAGTAAGCGAAAACTTTCGGATAATTCTGCGATCGCACTATGAATATCGGGATTTATAGTCGTTCTAATTTCGATGCCTTTAGGTACGCATTCGATAACTTTTTCGGAATCAGTAAAACGTTCAAAACCTTCTATATACCAACGCTTTTCTTTAATCCCAGCATCACCAATTCGTAATTCAGGGTAATCTTCTTTGTAGACAGGTAATTTGTCAACGATTTGGTTAAAATCAGTAAAATTTACCCGTGAAAAATCAGCAAAATTTCCAGCATTGTCGAGGAAAGCAACCTCATGTTCGATGCCAAAATGAAACATTATTTATTCCTTTTTAAGAAGTTAGTAATTGTGGTTCAACTTAGTTGAAATAATGCCAAACGATAGATGTTTTTGAGCAAGGGAATATACTTGAAGAGCAAACGATTTATCAATGAAAAACGTCGCAGAAATTTAGCTTCAAGGTTCCCAAAGGTAACAACTTCCATCACTTGATAATTAGAGTTCCAATCCTGAATCTCACGGATATCAGAAATGCTCCAATCAAATTTTGCTGACATACGCTTAATCGAATCATGATGCTGTTGATTCTTCACCATCAGCGGTGAGATAGAATCAAAGGCAAATCGTGATTCAAAAAATTCTCAATAAGCTTATCAAACAGATGCTTAACTTGCTGTTCGCTGAGATACATGAATACACCTTCTGAGATGAAAATACTTGTTCAAGCTCTCTAGCTCTTGCCAAAAGCGTAATTAATCGCGTTTCTTGAATAGTACCGAGGTTGACTTGGGTTTTCACAATGCACCTGTTGACAAAAACAGCAAACTTTTTCTAGAAATATCATAAGCATAAATAAAAACAATTATCAACAGTATCATGGATACAAATTTACATCAATAGAAATTATCAATTAACGATTAGAAAGCAAGTTTATGATGAAAAATATGATAAATAAGAGTTTGAGGCTAATGCTACGAATTAAAAGTTGATTGATTGTACATATCAAGCAGAAAAATTTTTTTAGATTAATTGGCAATAAGCTATCAGAAAGATAGTTAGACAGCGAGTTAATATGTATTTGGGAAAGTTAGAGACATGAATTATGACCAGTGCTATTCAATCTCCCTACAGTAGCGAGCAAATATCCGCTTGGCTGCGTGGGCTGCTGACTATTGCTTGGGCTGATGGAAACTTCGACGAACAAGAAAAGCAAATCATAAGTGCGATCGCCCAAGAAAAACTCAGTCCTGGGATAAATGTAGAATCATTTGAAGCGATTGCACCGTCGGAATTAGCTGCTATTTTGGGTAAAAATACTCCGATTGCAGAAAACTTTTTGCGAACTGCGGTAATGGTAGCTATTGCCGATGGAATCTATTCTCCGAGCGAAGACGAACTATTGCAGAAACTCTGTGAAGCTTTAGGAGAGCCGAAAAACCTGCTGGAATCTCTGCGCCACACCTTAGAAAATCCCCAACCAGCAGAAGCTGCGTCAAGCGTTGCTTCACCTCTCACACCTCCTGGAAAGCCGCCAATTGAAGCTTTAAACCCTCTACGAGATTGGCTTGATGGATTGGACGTTCAAGACCCCACAGTGGCTCGCTTTTTATGCAAAATGATTCCTAATCAATGTCCTTTTGAGCGGGATGTCAAGCTGTTTGGACGCAAAATCGTACATATTCCTCCCTTGTGCAAAATAAATCCCCTATACGAACAACTCGTAGGCTTACGCTTCCGTGCTTTGTCCTATTTAGCGGATGATTGTAATGAGGATATTTCGGAATATATTTAGTTTGAAAGGGTAATGGGTAATTGGGGAAAAGTAAAAAGACAACTATCCTATCAATAGAAGCAAAAATACTTCTAATCACTACTTTAGGACTTACGCAACTGGCATATTTTGATTGTAGGGTGTGATAATAGTGGTATTATAGTTTATTTGATTTGGGATATTGAGTGGTAATTAATTGCTGGCTGGCTGGGAATTGCCCCAATTACCAATTACCCATTACCAATTACCCATTCCCATTTTTTATAATTATGCAATTTATCGATCAAGCAAAAATTGAAGTAGAAGCAGGTAAAGGCGGTGACGGTATGGTCGCTTTTCGTAGGGAAAAGTACGTACCTGCTGGCGGTCCTTCGGGAGGAAATGGCGGACGCGGTGGTTCGGTAATTTTGGTTGCTTCTGAAAATCTACAAACCTTGTTGGACTTTAGATACAAACGTCGTTTTGTCGCGCAAAACGGTTCTCGCGGCGGTCCGAAAAATTGTACCGGCGCATCTGGAGATGATTTATTAATTGAAGTTCCCTGTGGTACTGCTGTTTATAATGGGGAAACTGACGAATTAATTGGTGATTTAACAAAACCCGGAGAAACTTTCTTAGTTGCTCAAGG
>JBHJOU010000676.1:0-2496 GCA_050329355.1 Rivularia sp. (in: cyanobacteria) | reverse complement strand
TATGGTACTCCTCCTCACGGTGGTATTGCTTACGGTTTAGATCGATTGGTTATGCTATTAGCAGGTGAAGAATCAATTCGAGATGTAATTGCTTTTCCCAAAACCCAACAAGCAAGTTGTTTGTTAACAGATGCACCTTCAACTGTAGATGTTTCTCAGCTTAAAGAATTACACGTTAGTTCCACATATAAGCCCAAATCTAAGTAACGTTTGAGGATATCTTTATAGAAGAAGTCGGGTTTTTACCATCAATATCCGTAACACATTTATCACAGAAATAAAAACCCGACTTCTTACTCCAGGAAAAAAATCAGGTTTTACAGCTTCTTTTCATAAAGATTCAGTAATCGAGGATTCACCTCAAATCAAAGTTTCAAAAGCTTATTCGATAGCTATCTTTGTGAGTTGACGATTTAGCAATGCTCCGTGTAGCTTTCTCGTTGCTCTACTGAGGATGACAAACCTAAATAATCATAATTATATAAATAAAAATTTATTTTAAAGAAAATATCAAGATACTGTATAATTACCGATAAGAAAATAAATAATTTCTTCATATTTCCACAAAAATACTTATTGTAGCTATATTTGATAGCTATGTTGCTTATCCATAAAGAAAAGTATTCTAGTACTCAATATCAAAGTATGATGAAGCCAATATCAAGATATTGTGAAGTAAGTAGGTAAGGTATTGTTACTATTTCTCAAGTGCTGATAACATCGAGTGTATCAAAAAAAACATTAAGGAGAATTGGAATTAATGATTTGCTGAATTGATTCTTAATGGACTTGATTAAGGTTTGGTGTTTATTTTCTGTTTCTGTAGATTTGACATCTAAATATTTTCTTTGTATAAAATGATGTTGTATTTAATAGGTTCATGGGAGAAAGTAGTTCAAACGTTCATCTAGTATAAGTTTGGGATATTCTCAGTGGTGCATGATTGAAAAGATTCTGAAGCAGTTTGTTAAATCTGGGTATTGTTTGCAATTTTAATCGTATTTAACAACAATTAATTTATATGTTTAATGGAAGTTGGGCTTTGATGGTCTATTTGATCTCAGTCCCTCCAAATCAGCATTTTGTGAGTGCTGTATAAGTTACTTATTCCGGCAAGGAACATATCATTACAAGTAACTATGTACCTGTAAAATGCCATTTAAAGATAGTCTCTGGAATTTTTTCTCGCTACTAAAAAATTCTAGATGCTAGTAGCTGTAATCAACAAGCATTTTTAATTGAAAATGAGATGAATAAAAATAATTTAGTTGCAAATAAATAAAAAGTTATTGTATGATTACCGTCAAGTGTTTTTGCAGTAATTGTCAAGACGCAACAGTAAATAAGAGGTTGAAATAAAAATGAATATTTGGATATTTGTCTATCTATAAAATATCACATAAGTAGAAATTGAATTATATCTATTGAATGTTGAATCAGACAACAGATAATATTCAATTGAGTTTAATAGTTGCATTCAGAAGTCTTGAGTAAAAGTTGGGCTTTTGTTGGTGTGGCAAACTATGTATGTCCCCAGACTTTTGCCTTACTTATTAATTCGTAAAAGTTAAGCCATGTATTTTGATTGTAGTGTTAATTTAGAAAAATGGGTGCATCGAAACTTTTCCAATCAAGCTGCTTTTCTAGTCTGTAATTGTTGGTATTGGATGTATTTATGACAGAAATTAAATTGCTCAGAAGGTGCGATCGCAATCGCAAACGTTCCAAAAGACGGGCTATCAAGTGTCCTGTACATGGATGTTATTTACATAGCGTCAGTCAAAAATATAAACTATTTGCTGCTGATGCTAAACAACTTCAACAAAAAGGAATAGGACGACAGAATGCACTAATATTAATTGCGAGTCAAACCGCAGTGCTATTAGAAGACGAGTGGTTAGAAGCATTTTGGTGCGATGAATGCCAGCAAACGAAATGGTATCATGTCAAAGTAATTAGCAAAAGCTCCGAGCAAAATGTGGGATGTACCTCCTATTCAATATCGGTGGCACCTCCTCAACTGTGGGAACAAGCTATGGGAGTAGATGAAACCAGAGGAAATCCGAGTGTAAGCGAATTTACTCGCAGGCATTCAAAAATGGTTGGCTACAGAAATCTTTAGAAAATAAAATGTAGTTCAAGGCTTTAAATCAGCAACAATCTTTGATTATTAGATATATATATTTTTTTAAATTTTGTCAACAACAAATAATTCTAATATTAATTTCGATAAATAGATTGTAATTCATATATAGGTGTTAACTTGAACAAGAATCCATTTGTTAAATTTAAAAACGGGAAGATAGTCAATGTTGAACATCCCACAACAGCTTCTTTTGAAGAAGCCAAAAATTATCCCGAAAAAACTTTTTCAGCACCGAAAAAATCAGGAATATTTTACTTAATAACTCTACTTTTAGTAAATGGAGGTATTTGGACAGGGGCTTTTATCTATTTGTCTACAGCCAAACCAAAATATATCAGCGAATGGACAAT
>JBHJOU010000589.1:0-4196 GCA_050329355.1 Rivularia sp. (in: cyanobacteria) | reverse complement strand
TTCATAGCTCATTACGAACAAAACTTTTTAATAACTTTATGAAAACTATAAATAAGGAAGTTTGAAATATAGGCTCTGGTTAATACTTTTAATTAAGAGACCTATTCTTAATTGAAAGTACATATATAGATGTGAGTCAGTGCGATAAAAAGCCTTTATTTTTATCGTCAAGTGTGGTATTGAGCATATCTAAAAAACACATCTAGGTAAGACTTGAGCCAAACATCGCAAGAAGTTAAGTGGCACATAGCCTTATGCCTTATACAATTTCTAATAACAGTTGCGCTGGATGCGACAAGTGTCGTTTTCAGTGTCCAACAGGTGCTATCAAAATCGACAATGGTGAATATTGGATCGATCCTCATTTATGTAATAACTGTGAGGGTTATTATTCCGAACCCCAATGTGTATCAGCTTGTCCGAGTAAGTCCCCAATTCCACTACAGCTAAAAAAAGGAAGGTGTAAAATTGATGATCGGGAATTAACTAGTTCAGATTTATTTTTCAATGGTAAGAGTAATCCATTTGCATCTGGTATTCCCATTTGGGAAGCTTGTAACGTGCTGTCTCAAAGGACATCTTTACCTTGGGAAATCGATGAAACTGATCAAGTGCGTTATGGCAAACAGATAAATCAGGGACGAGGAAAAATTGCTTTTCACATCAACTCCTCTTCTGAAGCATATGAACTTGCAACAGACTTGGAAGCAGTTGAAGAACTTGATATTCGATCTGCTTGCGTACATTTAATTTTTGCAGCTTACGCGACTTTCTCAGAAAAAGCTTGGGAAGAAGAGTTTGTTGTAGATGATAAACAAATAGAAAAATATTTGGGATTAGAGAAACGCAAAGATTTGAACAAAACGACAAAATTGGCTTTAATGAAAAGATTAGTCCAGCAAGCTTGTTCCTTACTTATTTCCATTGATTTACCACAACAAGGACGTTTAGAGCCAATTTCATTTGAAAAAACTTGCTTGTGGGATTTGATGGGAATACAGCATCATTTTCAACAGGACGAATTAGGGTGTAAATATCTGATTGGTTTGACATTTAGAATCAAAGCTGGTGTTTGGGCGAAATATTTTTTAAATAAACAAGCCTGTAAAGAGCGTACAGCCTTTTATCAGTATGGTAACTTGCCTAAATCTTTGCTGACTACAGTGATGAGTATCTGGCAGCAGCATGAAGGTGCAGCACGGTTGATGATGTGGTTGATGTTCAAAACAAAAATGGGCAAACAACAACGTATAACAATTCCGACACTAATGCGAGTTGCATACGGCGATCGCAAAGTTGCAATTGCTTGCAGACAAAGGGAAGAACGAAAGCGGTTGCTGCGAACATTTGAGAGTGATTTAGAAACACTATCACATTATGGAATGAAACCGATTTTTGATCCGGTGAGTTATCCAGCAGAAATCCAACCCTTGTGGGCTAAGTTAGCCGACATTCCCGAAGATCCAGACGAAGCCATAGAATTTTGGATTAACGATGGAGATCAAGGAAGACGTTTAACCGATGTCAGTCCCCGTGGAAAATGGAAAATGTTGATGAATGCGCGAATTTTATGCTTTGAACTTGCACCGCAATGGGATCAGCCAAACCTCACAGCAAGGAAAAAACAACAACAAACCACGAAAAAAAGCAGAACAATTAGAACAGCAGGTGGTTTGCTTGGGGAACAGATCCGTTTAGCCAGAAAAAATTTAAGTATTTCTCAAAGGGAACTAGCAAATCTGATGGGTAAAAGTCAAAGTTGGATTCGGGATATAGAAAATGGTCGTCTTAAAGTTAAATCAGAAGATCAGTTAGTTTTACGTAGACTGCTAAGAATCGCTTAAATATTGATTTTTAAGCTGAAGTTACCCCGGTTTCGTGAAGAAATCGGGTTTTTTGAGTTTAAGTTCGTTAATCATATAAGTCGGGTTTTTACGATATAAATATCGGTTTCTTCAATTCCTTTTTTACGCAAAGCTCGCTGTGGGGATACTCCCCACGGCAGACTTTACCTAAGCTTTCATGCCAGTCGCAACAAATTTAATTAAACGCGCGATCGCAATTTCTACTTCTTCTGAAGAACTTCCCGTTATCAACTTTCCCGACTGACCAACTTGATTTAAGGTACGGATTAGTATCGCGATCGCCATATCTAATTTCCACTGTAGTTCTATGCGTGTTTGATTGGGAAGCGCTCGTTGCAGAATATCCAAAAAGCGTTGAGTACTTTCGTCAAATTCTTTATTGGCAAGTTCCTGTATCGGCAAAGGTTCCCCACGACAACGCCCCATAAATTGAGCGCGAAGGATTCCCGCTTCTCCCATCTGGGAAATAACTCGCAAAGGAGGAGCGAAAAAGGCTTCCAAAATATCTTCTACTAATGGCGGCTCATGTTGATTTTCATGTTTCGCTAGTTGCTTAAGTTGAGCTTCAATACATTGTCTCGCTACTCTTCGCAAAACAGCAACAAAAAGTTCTTCCTTAGAACCAAAATGGTAATGAACCGCAGCAATATTAACTCCTGCTTCTTTAATCACTCCACGCAAAGTTGTTCCTGCATAACCTTTTTGGGCAAATTGTCGCTCGGCAACATTGAGTATTTGTTCTTTCGTATCTATAGCTGTTACAGCATTTTTCATATAAATCAAACGTTTTAATAACTAGCTATAATTAACTTTTTTCTGATGGTTTTAATTCAAGTAGAATACATTCTTCTGGGATAGAGAGCAGCGCTTTGCTGAGTTGACCTCGGTTGTAGCAACTGCGGAGCATTCCTTGTGGGAATTCCAACAATTTCCTTTGTATTGCATTTAACTCAAAAGCACCATAAATGGGATTTTGAAAGTGTTATTTGATTGGAGAACGCCTTTATTAACAAGCAATTTGCATCAAACACAATTATAGCTACAAATCAGTCAAACAATATCAAACGTATGATTGACTAAAATTAAAACGTATGTTTGAATTGTAACCATGAGAAAACTTATTTAAAAGACATAAAACCCACTGGAGATAAACCCCATGAACCCAGAATTTAATCCGCACTCCGAAATATCAGGTGATGAAATTGATCAGGGGGAATATTCCCAAGAGTTAGAGAATCAGCATCAAGATGATTCCAAGTTACTTCGCTATGGGATGTTGAGTGTGCTGGGGTTAATACTGGTAGTAGGGACAGTATTTGGTGCGAACAATTTAACCAAGACAGAATCTCAGACAAAAGAAATTGCTGTCGCTCGTCCAATACCAGTAACTACTTTGCGAGTAGAACCTGTAAAATCTTACCAAGTAATGCGGACTTATACTGGTGAAATTGCGGCAATTAGGACTAGCGAATTGGGATTTGAGCGGGGTGGGAAGCTAGTGGATGTTTTTGTCAAAGAAGGAGATAAAGTTACATCGGGACAACCCATTGCCAAGTTGGATGTGAGTAATTTGCAGATGCAGAAGTTGCAGTTAGAGGCTCAACAGGCTCAAGCACAAGCTAGATTAGATGAATTTATTGCAGGGCCGCGTCAGCAAAATATTGCAGTTGCTCGTGCAGCAGTTGAAGACGCAAAACAGCAATTGGAATTGCAGAAAACTAAACTTAAAAGAAGAGAATATCTTTATGGAGAAGGTGCGATCGCACGAGAACAACTTGATGAAATAGCTTTTGGGGAAAATTCCTTAAATGCTCGTTTGCAACAAGCCCAGAGCAATTTAGATGAACTTTTAGCAGGAACTCGTATCGAGCAGCTAGCAGCGCAACGAGCCGTAGTCAAACAATTAGAAGCGAGTATATCAGACTTACAGATTACAATTGCTAAAAGTACAATCAAAGCACCATTTGCGAGTATTGTTTCATCTCGGCAAATCGATGAAGGAACCGTAGTTAATCCAGGACAAGCTGTGGTGCGTTTGGTCGAAAATACCAGCCCAGAAGCTAGAATTGGAATGCCTGCTACAGTTGTAAATAAATTGCGAGTTGGTAGTTCTCAAACAGTAGAGATTAATAACCGGAATTATTCAGCAAGAGTAGCTTCAATTTTGCCAGTAGTTAATCCCAATACTCGTACTCAAGTAGTTGTATTAAAACTAGAATCTTCAACAATATCTCAAATAAATCCCGGTCAAACAGTTAGATTAAAACTTACAGATACAATTCCCACAGAAGGATTTTGGCTACCCAATAAAGCCTTAACTCAGGGATTGCG
>JBHJOU010000947.1:0-2017 GCA_050329355.1 Rivularia sp. (in: cyanobacteria) | reverse complement strand
TTTATATTACGAAATATTAATTATTATTTGATTGATAGCTCATTCAATCAAACGTAATGTTGCAATTTATTCATCAAAGTTAACTTTAGCAGAAAGAATCTCAACATAAACATGGCTTTGTCTAGAGGTAATGAAATAAACAATAATCCTTGAAAAAAATGCGTGAATTTTCGAGATAAAATCATCAATGTTTATAGGCAGTCTGGTAATATTACAGCAAAATAATCAGCGTTTATTCCAGAATTTATCAATACAATAGTTGAAATAAGTCAATGGCAATACATTGTATATTGATAATATTTAGGACTTTAAGATTAACAATCAGTACGTATTAACACGTAAAAAAATCTTCATGAGTAAAATTACATTCAACTTTCTTTGCAGAAGTTTAGGCTGCAAAGGGATTACTATACTGTTGAAGCGATAGTTAAGCGCAATCGGCACAAGCTAAAAAATAAATAGTAATAAAAATTACATAGCAAATAAATGTAATTTAGGGTGTGTCTTAATAGAAAAAATACAAATTATTGAAAATATTTAAACTTATGACTCTCAGTAGTTCTTTTACAGATTTTTCCCTAGCTGAGTTATTCCAACTTATCGAGCAAGGACGCAAATCTGGTTGTTTAAGTGTATGTACTTTACCTGATATTAATACTCCTGAATCTAGAGCTAAATACTTTTATATTTGGTTTAGAAATGGGCGTGTAGTAGCCGCAGCACATCGTTTAAATGGTAGAGGTTTATTTGCAAAAATTGCCCAGAGGAATTGGACAGAACCGCAGATTTTAGAAGCTATTTATAGTAATACATCTACAACTACACCTTTTGGTTTGCAGTTAAAAACTCAAGAAGTTTTAAATGCGGAACAATTAAACTTATTATTTGCCAATCAATTACAGCAAGTTCGTGAATTATTTGAAATTCAAAAAGGTGTATTTAAACTCGATTGTAAAGCCAGTTTACCGATGACTGAAATGACAGGATTAAGTTTGAAAGCCACAGAAGTAACTTTAATGGCTTTAAGAGTGTTGAAAAATTGGCAAGTGTTGGAAGCAGCGCTACCGAATGTTGAATCTGGGATACGAAATATTAGTCAAAGTAAACCACAACTACGCTTGAATGCTTTGGAATGGCAAATTTGGGAATTTGCGAGTGGTGATATTTCCATAAAAGATATTGCGGTTCAACTTGATCAATCAGCTATTAAAATTCAGCAAGCGGCTTTTCGATTAATGCTCGTAGGTTTGATCGAAGAAGTACCCCAAATAACATCAAATTCCCATTCATACAATTATGATATGGATTTGACTTGGGTAAATAAATATGGTTCGCGAGCTGCTAAAAAGCATCAAGAATCACAAATACCCCAAGTCAGCAGTTCGTTGCTGCAAAATCTTGTTGGGTATTTAAGGAGCAAAGGTTAATGACATCAGAAATTCTGCGTATTGTAGTTACAGGAGGTGTAGGAGCGGGAAAAACTACATTTATTCGGACAATTAGTGAAATTGATGTTGTTGACACCGACAAAAGAGCAACTGATGAGTTAGCCGAATTTAAGGAAAAAACCACAGTCGCTTTAGACTTTGGTAAATTGACGATCGCGTCCAATCAATCATTACATTTATACGGAACTCCCGGACAAAGCCGATTTGATTTTATGTGGGATATTTTGATTGAAAAAGCCCATGCTTATATTCTTTTAGTCGATGCACATCGTCCGAATCAGTTTCGTGATGCACGTAAAATTCTTAACTACATGAATCATCATGCATCAATTCCAGTGACAATCGGCATCACCCATACGGATTGTGTCGATGCTTGGGAAATTGAAGATGTCGCTTTGGCTTTAGGAATCTCAGATGAAGCGAATCGACTCCCCATAATGGCTGTTAACCCCAACGAACGTGAATCTGTATCGAATGCATTAATTGCGATCGTTGAGCAGTTAAACAAGATGGGGGGATAGGGGAATGGGGAGATGGGGAGACTTTCGGGACAAGGGGACAAGGGGACA
>JBHJOU010000478.1:0-18604 GCA_050329355.1 Rivularia sp. (in: cyanobacteria) | reverse complement strand
GAAGGTGTAACTTTGGCAGTACAGTCAGCTAGCTATTCGGGAGGTGCTTTGTTGCTAAAAGTAAAAATGGATAATAAAAGTGATGAGTCGGTGCGCTTTCTTTATAGTTTCCTAGACGTGACTGACGATAAAGGAAGAACTTTGAGTGCTTCCACAGAAGGTTTACCATCCGAATTAGCTTCTGATGCACCACCATCATATGGTACTGTAAGTATTCCTGCTGCTTTACTGGATGATGTCAAACAGATTTCCTTAGCCCTTACAGATTATCCAGCACAAAAATTACGGTTGGAAGTGTCAAATATTCCTGTAGAAAAGTAGATATTGGGAATATTAAGTGTTAGATTCTGTATTTTAGATTGAGTATCTAGATTCATCGTGAATAACTTGAATTTAATTTGAATTTAATTTGAATTTAACTTGGATTTAACTTAAATTAAACTTGAATTGAAAAATACAGCATCGAAAAATCCAGGATAGTGGGGCTTGAGTTTTACGTGAGAAAAGACTGTGAATAGTCTTGATAATTTAAATTGGTCGGAAGTAGGGCTGAGATTGTTGTCAGTCTTACTTTTAATTACCATAAATGCCTTTTTTGTCACCGCAGAATTCTCAATGGTTACAGTACGGCGATCGCGAATACATCAGTTAGTGGAAGCTGGGGATATTCAAGCGATCGCGGTGGAAGTACTGCAACGTAGCATTGATAGACTCCTATCTACAACCCAGTTAGGGATTACTCTTTCAAGTTTGGCACTCGGATGGATTGGAGAAAGTACGATTGCTCAATTGATTAATGTATCGCTGCAATCTTTACCCGCACCCAAAGGAATCAATGTTTTGCTTGCTCATTCCTTATCAATACCGATCGCCTTTTTTTTCATAGCTTATCTACAAATAGTTCTAGGTGAATTGTGTCCAAAATCCGTAGCAATGCTTTATTCGGAAGAATTAGCCAGGTTTTTGGGCCCTTCAGTTACAGCTATTGTGAGATTTTTCAGCCCCTTTATCTGGATTCTTAATCAATCAACTCGTTTTTTGTTACGGCTATTCGGTATAGAATACACTGGCAAAAGTTGGAGAACACCAGTTACTCCTGAAGAATTACTATTAATTATTTCCACAGAAAGGGAATCCACTGGTTTAAGAGCCAGAGAACGAGAACTGTTAAAAAATATCTTTGAGTTTGGGGAAGTGACGGTACAAGCTGTCATGGTTCCCCGGAGTAACATAGTAGCGCTATCTAAAAACGCAACGTTACGAAATTTTCTCCAAGAAATGGCAGGTGATGGTCATTCCTGCTACCCTATATACGGAGAATCCTTAGATGATATTCGCGGCATCATTTATTTTAAAGACTTAACAAAGCCTTTAGCATTAGGGCAATTAACTTTAGATACACAGATTCATTCCTGTATGCGTCCTGCAAGGTTCGTACCAGAACACACACCCCTAAACGAACTATTACCCATGATGCAGCAAGAAAAGCTCGCTATGGTCGTAGTAGTAGATGAATTTGGCGGTACTGTAGGATTAGTAACCATCCAAGACGTAATTGCTCAAATCATCGGTGACATTGACGAAACGCAAAACAGCAATGACCTACTCATCCAAATCATAGACGAGCAAACCTTTCTAGTTCAAGCCCAAATCAACTTAGAAGACCTCAACGAAGTATTAGAACTCCATATACCTTTAACAAAAGAATATCAAACCCTCGGAGGCTTTATGCTATACCACTTACAAAAAATTCCCAACATTGGTGAAAGCTTCCGCTATCAAAATATAGAATTTACAGTAGCCTCAGTAACAGGTCCCCGATTACAACAAATTCAAATCAGAAGGCTTTAAGATTGAGGAATTAGTTGATAGTGGTTGGTTAATCGTTGACATGAAACCTCTTGCCTTTTGCCTTTGACCTTTGACCTTTGACCTTTGACCTTTGACCTTTGACCTTTGACCTTTAACCTTAAACCTTTGACCTTTAACCTTTGACCTTTGACCTTTAACCTTTAACCTTAAACCTTTGACCTGAATGCATATTCCACCGGGTCTGTCAATCCCAATTCAGTAAAAGCAGCAAGACGCAAACGACAAGAATCGCAAACTCCACAAGCGACATCACCACCGCTATAACAAGACCAAGTTAATTCCCAGGGAACTCCTAAATTGTTACCTAATTGAATAATTTCGGTTTTTTTCAAATCGATTAAAGGTGTAACAATATGAATGGGATTACCTTCACGTCCTTGCTTGGTTCCTAAACGAAATACCTCTTGCATCGCTTGGATATAGTCGGGACGACAATCTGGATATCCAGAATAATCCAAAGCATTTACACCGATATAAACCCTTTCTGCGGCAATAGTTTCGGCATAAGCAACGGCAAAACTTAAAAATATCGTATTTCTTGCAGGCACGTAGGTAATGGGAATATTTTCAGACATTTCCTCCAAAGAACGCTCTTGAGGTAAACTAATCGAATTATCTGTAAGCGCCGAACCACCCCACTGCGTTAAGTCAAATTTAACAACTTGATGTTGGGTTACACCAGCTTTGTGGGCTACTGAAACCGCCGAACGCAATTCTTTTCGATGTCTTTGTTGATAATCAAAACTGATGGCGTAACATTCATATCCATCAGCTAAAGCCTGATATAAAACAGTGGAAGAGTCAAGTCCTCCTGATAATAAAATCACAGCTTTCATTTGTCTTTCCTCCTGGAGACTCCAGCGATGGCTATACTTAGCTTGGCAGAGAGAGGAAGGGAGGGGCAACACCTAAATTGCATACGAATAACCATCCTTCAACCTTTGTGATTGCTTCACTCCATTATTATGCGCTAACGGGTACAGCAGTCTTATCTGTAAAAATTAGACATCTCCGACAAAAAATGTAGAGAAGCGATACTATGAGCGTCTCTACAAGGGTGTGGATTGATGGATATTTAATTTCCAAAGATGTCTATTTACGAATATTAACCAAAATTTTAAGTTAATCAAAAGACATGATATTTTTTGGTGAATAATAAAAAAAAAAGATTAACAATGCTCGGATATACGAAACAAAGACGGATATCGGGAACTCACAACCAACTTTGAAATTCTTCATAAATAGAACCTCTATGTTACCATCTGGTTACAATCTGGATGGTTATTAGGTTGCTGCTTTGTTGGCAAAAAAGTATAAAAATCAACAATTGTAGCGTCTTTAAAGTTGGTGGTTGAGGAGAGAAAATTAGAGTGCAAGATAGCAGCATGTCAGCGGGAGAAAATAATGGATACGTACAGCGCCATCAACCACGTCCCATTCGTGTAGGCGTGATTGGTGTAGGTAACATGGGGCAACATCATACCCGTGTACTCAGTTCGATGAAAGATGTAGAACTAGTTGGTGTAGCCGATATTGATATTGAGCGGGGCTTGGAAACCGCCAGTAAATATAAAACCAAATTTTTCGAGGATTACTGCGAGCTATTGCCTCATGTTGAGGCAGTTTGTATTGCCGTTCCTACCCGCCTACATTATGCCGTCGGTATAAATTGTCTATTAGCAGGAATCCACGTTCTAATCGAAAAACCAATTGCTGCAAATATTTCTGAAGCAGAATCTTTGGTTAATGCCGCAGCAGAGTCGGGCTGTATCTTGCAAGTAGGGCATATAGAGCGCTTTAAGCCAGCTTTTGGAGAATTAACTAAAATTATCAAAACTGACGAATTGCTCGCCTTAGAAGCTCATCGCATGAGTCCTTATTCAAATCGGGCAAACGATGTTTCAGTAGTGCTGGATTTAATGATCCACGATATCGACTTGCTTTTAGAATTAGCTGCTGCACCAGTAGTGAAGTTAGCAGCTAGCGGTACCTGTACTCCCAACTCTACCTATTTGGATTATGTCACTGCGACACTGGGATTTGCTAATGGTATTGTTGCTACCTTGACTGCTAGTAAAATCACTCACCGCAAAATCCGTAGAATTGTAGCTCACTCCAAAAATTCATTTACCGAAGCTGATTTCCTCAACAATGAAATTTGGATTCACCGATACCCCACTAACTCAATAACAGACAACAGGCAAACATACAGACAAGACGGTTTAATTGAAAAAGTTTACACCTCAAATGTAGAACCATTAGGCGCTGAATTAGAACACTTTGTGAATTGCGTGCGCGGTGGTAATCAGCCTTCAGTCGGTGGCGAACAAGCTCTCAAAGCCCTGAGATTAGCTAGTTTAATCGAACAAATGGCTGTATCTGACAAAGTTTGGAACCCTTTAGATAGCCAATCGGAACCGATAATGCAATCTTTTAGTTCCACTATTTAGAAATTTGATTAGAAATTTGGTTAGAAATTTGAGAAATTTGAGAACTTTTCACGCGACTTGAGTATCCAGTCAGTATTCTGAGAATTTTAAGCGTTATTTTAGCCATCGATCGGAGTATTGAGTAGGTATTAGCTTACTTAATACTCCTTTTTTGCGTTCAGATAAATCATAGATATATGATACGAATATTTAATTTTAGAAAAATAAAAATAAAAATTATTTAGAGTGTAGTCAATTTATCTTGATTGTTGACACCAAAATAATGCACTTTTTATGAAGCATACAATCAATTCAAATTGAGACTTAATGTATCGAATGTTTGATCATTGCCTAGTTGTTGGAGGTTGTGTATAGCGTTAAAAATAAAAAACAAACAAATTATGATCCGCGATCGCTTTTTTGATCAAAGCAGGTATTTGTATCAGGCTAAATATCTTTAGCTTATTCATTTCGCTTTGTAATTTTAAATTCACCAATACATATTTACTGACTTACCTGTTTTACACATATATAGTGGCGGTACATGAGTAGGTTTGCTAACATACTCAGAAAAAGCGTGATGTAGTCGCCGGTACTGCGCCGATTCTCGGCGGGCAGTAAGGCGCGACCGGCGGCGTTCCCCGGTCAGTTATGAAGTAGTTTGTATTTTGTAGCTTCTCACCCGTCTAAACAAATCTACAAAGTTAGTATGGCTATAGCACTTATCGTGAAAGCGATAATACAAAAGCCTTATTTCTTTAGAGAATACATAAAAAGCCTGGACTGAAAAAAACCAAAACGGTTTTAGCTGTTACAACAGACTTTAGTTCCCGTTGTTTGACTTCATACTTCGTTAACTGACAAAAACAGTCGATTACTGAGGTACACGAGTAATTTTTGCTCGCATCTCAATTAGAGTTGATTCTTTTTTGTAAGATTAGCATGATACCTTGTTAGAGCTAAGTAGAAACTAGGAATTTCCATGACAGACCAACCTTCCGCTGCTACCCCGATGAATGCCGCTGCGATACCAATGAACAGAATCACGGCATCCACTCCGATTAACACAACTACCAAGCTGAACAATCCTCCTAATCCTGGGAGTAAAAATCTTCTTAGTGTAGACCTTGGTAGGACTTCTACCAAAACCAGCGTCAGTCGCGAGCCGAATAGTGTGATTTTTGTTTCCTCCAATGTCAAACAAATGACAATGGAACAAGTTCATGGAGGAGTTTTTGAAGCTCGTGCAACAGATCCTTTGATGGATCTTTGGCTGGAGTATCAAGGTAATGGTTATGCTGTTGGTCAACTCGCAGCTGACTTTGGAGCCGATTTAGGAGTCGGTCAATCTAAAGTTGAAGCTGCACTGATTAAAGTTTTGGCTTGTGTGGGATACTTTAAGCTTAAAGATGATATTTCAGTAATCTTAGGTCTTCCTTATCTTTCTCAAGAACAATTTGAAAAAGAAAAAGCACAACTCATATCTCAAGTTACTGGTCCTCACGTAATGAACTTCCGTGGTGAGTCTGTAACAGTCAACGTTACTAAAGTTTGGGTAATGCCAGAAGGCTATGGTAGCTTGCTCTGGTGTGAATCCCAACCCAAAAAGGGACCAGGAGCGCCCGACTTCACCAAAGTTTCTGCCGCGATTGTGGATATTGGACACCAAACTACAGATTGTTTGATGGTGGATAACTTCCGTTTCGCAAGAGGAGCTTCCAAAAGTGAAGACTTTGGGATGAGCAAATTTTACGAACTCGTAGCCGCTGAAATTGAAGGTGCAGACAGTCAATCTTTATCTTTGATTGCTGCGGTAAATAAGCCCAAAGGTGAACGCTTCTACCGTCCTAGGGGTTCGAGTAAACCTACCAATCTAGATGATTTCCTTCCTAACCTAATCGAAATGTTTTCCCGCGAAATCTGCACTCGTGTGTTAGCATGGCTGCCAGAACGTGTTACAGACGTAATTCTGACCGGGGGTGGTGGTGAATTTTTCTGGGAAGACATTCAACGCTTGCTCAAAGAAGCAAAAATTAATGCCCATTTAGCTGCACCTTCCCGAGAAGCTAATGCTTTGGGGCAGTATATTTATGGAGAGGCACAATTATCTGCCAGTCGCTCTTCTAGGTCTTAAAACTGATGTTCCAATGGTCAAAAAAAGTAGTTAAATCTGTTACGTTCAATCCAGGGGTAGCGGATGAAAGCTTGTTAGATGTTGTTGAAAGGCACTTAGAAACAGAGCCAGATAAGACTTTCAGCGACCTCTGTAAAGAAGCTTTATGGCAAGCTTTGTGCGTACCGGAATCTGTACGACCAGATCCGCAACCAACATCAACAGCAACACCCAAACCATCATCCGGGGTGGGAGAACACATCGCGGACCTGGAAAGAAAATTGGCTGACCTTGAGGAACGTTTCTTTACTAGGGAATCAAATCGGTTGGGAACGATGGAACAACATTTGACACAGCTTAGTCAGCAAGTGGCTCAGTTGGCAATGATGATCAATCAAGGTTCTGTCGTTCAACCTCCAACTCAATCAAAGGTATCTGAAGTATTTAATAATACTTCTATGCCTGCTTCTACTGTTAGTAATCCTTATAAAGAGGAAGACCCCTTAATCAGCCGCTTGAGCGAACTTGTGGATGATTTTTAAAGGAAAACAGGGTGTATATTTTTTGTGCTGCTGTCAAACATCTTCCATCGCATTTAATTCCGGAGCAACAGTTTTTCTCTGCCGTCTTATTAATTGCAAATGGTGTTTGACAGCTATATCTTAGTGAATGTTTATTTTTAGATTTAGGTATTAAAGCTTAAGCCGGACTTGTTATGCTCGATCGCAGTCCGTCCGCAACAGGTAAGACAATCACAAAAGTCGGGTTTTTAGAAATATTCTCTGAGATTACAGATATTTATCCTCAAAACCCGACTTCTTACAAAACTCTCCAAGCCTCATCGCATTCAGGATTCAGCGTAGAACTCACGTAGAAACACGTATTAATGATGTAAATTTAGCATACTCTGTTACTCTCCCTCTCCTTGGGTTTCTATTTGCAATTCGGGCTTTTGCTCGCTCTTAATCTTGTCTAAAAGCGATAGTACCCTGTTACCTCTTTCAATTGAACGGTCTTCCAAGAAAATTACTTCCGGGGTACGACGTAAACGGATTCTTGAACCAAGTTCGCTACGCACGTAACCAGTCGCTGACTTTAAACCAGCCATTGTCTCTTCTTTGGCTTCATCAGTACCATAAATTGAAACGTAGATTTTCGCGTGTTGTAAATCACCTGAAACATCTACATCAGTAACGCTGACCATTCCCGTACCCACTCGGTCATCTTTAATCCCGTTGAGCAACATTAGGCTAACTTCCCGTTTAATTAATTCAGCAACGCGGGAAACGCGGCGATTAGTAGCCATAAAAACAACCCTCCTAACAGAGGTTTTACTACAAAAACTCGGCATTGATGCAGGGTTAAACACCCCTCACAAATCGCCTACTAGATTAAATTGTACTTAAACCAAGCATTGCACGCAGGGTAAAAGAAATAAACACAAAAATGCCCACTAAGATTCCGACAAAAATAATCGAGGTGATAGGGCGCTTAAATATTGGTGTTAACCAACCAAACGCATTCAAAAATATACCCAACGCGGTAGTTACCAAGTAGCGGGGGTAGCGAGACACGTTATCCCAGAAACCATCAAACATTTTTTTAGAGTATCTTGTTATTAACTGTAGATTTTTTGATGTACTTACTCAATAAATTGTAATCTAATAGTTGGTACATCTGTGATCTAATTTAAATTTATCTGGTTCCTCATGCAACCAATCGGCATTATTTTAACGAATAGTAATATTTTTGGATTTTTGGATTTTTGGATTTTCTCTACCATCTGATCACCAATATCAGCTACTTTACTTGTTGCACTCATGATTATTTTACTAAATAGTTTAATTTGTGCAGGATTAACAAGTAAATTTGTAAAAATTATTCTATGTAATTGCCAAGCTAGATTTATAGAATACTCGAATAGCTGTATCTCGAAATCAATTTTCAAATATTTTTGCTCAAAACACAGCAAATCATTAACTTAATTTGGAATAATTGAATTTAATAATTGAAGTCCGATTTACAAATTATTTATTACATCTTATTCAACTATTCAACGAAATCGCTTCTTTTAATATACTCTTATTTTTAGGGTGATCAATTTTTTATATTCCCTCTGATCTAATTACCTTTTAATCTTAGTAGAGCCTCCTGATTTATCCCCTGACAAACTAACTTATTTAAACTAATTTATCATATTTGTCGGGGACATTTGGAGTTTTTTCGCTGTTTAAAAGCTTACGTAAATCATCTCTAGTCATTGTAAAATCTGCAAAAGTAAAATAAAGCATCCGTAGGTGAAATATGATTAATCTACTTGTTTAACCTGCTTGAATTTCACTATTACTGTTACGGATAGACCATGCTAATTCTAGTAACTTAGTCCAGCGCTTTTGTAGCTGTTTCGGAGTACATTTAAGTACTTTGGCAATTGTTTGGTCGTTTTGTTTATCGCTTTTCAATTCCAACATTTGACGTTGTTGTTCGGAAAGTTGATTGACAAAAGCATCCCATTGAGTAGAAGACATTCCTAATTTTTGTTCCAAACTTGCACCCAACCACTGATGTACTAATTGCCAATTATGGGTGCGTGCGAACTTTTCTACATGGTACTTAAAACGCTGTTGTAGATAATCGCGCTGACGACTGGTTAAACCGAGAATCCGATCGATTTCTGGAGCGCTCAAATCTTGGAGTTTCAGTGATAAATAATCTACACAGTCACTTTGACCTTGAACTTGCAGATAATTGATTAATTCAGCAACAACGCGATCGCGCTCTGCTTCTTCTGCTGGGTCAAAATTCGATTTTGCAACCATTTGCGATCGCACTTGTTGAACAGCAGAGTTGCGCTGGTATGCTTCTGCATCTTCGGATTTGGCAGATTCTAAAGCCATTTCCATGTCAACGGTGGTTTCTTGAGGTAAACGACGGCTAAAGCCTTGAGCGCGGAGGATGATTAATTGTTGGTTAGCGTTCCCTGGTAGGGAAATACGACGTTTAGCATACTGTTCGGTAAATGCCATGTACTCTCCTAATTGCAGCCGAGTGCGGGGAGTGTAGTCTTGAGGTAATTCGTTTTCCCGACGGAAGGCTTTAATTGCTTCAATGTAGAATGCTTGGAGGAAATCTTCAATCAAGTTGTAACGTGCATCAAAACCCAACTGACAACCGGGAAGACTGATATGGCGGTAAACCATAGAACCAAGAGTACTATGTAATTCTACTCTGCCGCGTCTGGAACCTAATTGATAATAATGCAAACATTTTTGCAAGCGATGCCGCGCTAAACTAAATAACCAAGATTTAACTTGTCCGGATGTTTGAATGCGGTAGCTTTTCTCGCAAATGCGTTCTACTTCTTTGGCTATACGTGTAGCGATTAATTGAATAGTTTCAGGAGTAGCTTTAACTTGAGATTCCAACTCTTGACATATCTGCTGAATTAACACATTATTAGCATCCTGGTTATTTCCCTGGGGCTGTAAATTTACAGCTTCGTTTTCAACAGCAGATGTAGATTCCGGTAGATTAGCAAAGTTTGTTTTGATCATTTTTTTATTTTTGGTACTGCACCGTAACTACATAGCTCGCAGCCTAGGGAAAAGCTTGTTAGAAAGTTTTATCTATCAAGACTCAACCTTGCTCGCTGCTCACACTTATGAATGTAAGCAATATCCGTAAGTTCCGGATATGCCGGTGTGTCGCTTTCTTCGGGTTTCTTCAAAACGCTACTGTCACACTCCTAAGTATAAATACTTGAAATAGCTTCAAAGGTTTGTTATATAAGGTTTTGACCCTTGCTGTACCTATGCTCATTTTGCCTTGATGAATGTGACAATTTGGAAATTGGAGTATTTAAACTAATTAAAAAGACAAGCTGAAGTAAGAAGGTTTTTTAACTTTTGCGAGCAAATAAACCCCCCACATAGGGGAACGATGTTTTTCACTACCCTTGAACATTGCTTGTTTATTCATAATTACGTTACGCACGTAGGAATAAACGCCGTTTTTACACCACTCGTGATTTTAACTTGCTTCTATCCATGTTGCGGCTTGCTCCCAACCCAATCCTTGACGTATAATTACTGGCTGTTCTTCAGTCATATCCACAATAGTAGAGACTTGATAACCAGGTTGTTCGCCGGTATCTATAATTACATCTACTAAACTTTCCATCCGGTCAAATAACTCTACCCGCGATAAGGATTCTTGTTCGATCCATGTCTCCTCCGAGTCAGTATCTGAAGCTGGAATATGCGCGGAAGTAGAAATAATTGGGTTGCCTAGAGCTTCTAATAATGTTAAACAAACGGTATTATTAGGTACTCGAATTCCAGTAGTTTTGCGTTTGGGGTTTTGTACTAACTTCGGTACTAACTTGGTTGCTGGTAGCAAAAAGGTGTAAGTTCCTGGAATCAGGTGCTTCATAATCCGATAAGCTGTATTACTGACAAAAGCATAAGTAGCCACATTAGAAAGAGAAGGGCATAAAAATGTCAGTGGTTTATCATTAGCTAGCTGTTTTATTTGTCGTACTCGCTGCACCGCCGATTTAGCATTTAAATCGCAACCGATGGCGTAAACTGTATCGGTAGGGTAAAGCATAACTGCACCACTTTGTAGCGCTGCAATAATATCTTCTATTCTACGAATTTGCGGATTATCAGGATGAAGAGTAAAAATTTTTGCCATGAACTAAAAATCGGAGTATGTAATAAATTAATTCAAATAATTCAAAAATTAAAAGCAAAATCAACTTCTAATTTTAATTTGATAACTGTTAACAGTTCACTGTAATCATGAGTAAAATTGTTTATTTTCAATGTCCAACTGGAATTTCTGGTGATATGTGTTTGGGGGCTTTAGTAAGTTTAGGAGTAAGTATTGAATATTTAATTGAAAACCTTAACAAGTTAGGAATTGCACAAGAATATAAATTATGGAATGAACAAGTTCACCGCAATTTGCAGCAAGCAACTAAAGTTCATGTAGATTTACTTGATAATCACCACCATCACCACGGACGACATTTACCAGAAATTGAGCAAATGATCGAATCGGCTGGTTTACCACAAAAAGCTGAAGTTTGGAGTTTGGCAATATTTCGACAGCTAGCAGTCGCAGAAGGAGCTGTACATGGCATTGCTCCAGAAAAAGTGCATTTCCATGAAGTAGGTGCTGTGGATGCGATTGTGGACATTGTTGGTACTTGCTTGGGTTTAGATTGGTTGGATATTGACAGCAATGACCAAGGATTACCTTTACTATACTGCTCTAAGCTACCGACTGGGGGAGGAATTGTCCGCGCTGCACATGGAATGATGACTGTACCAGTACCTGCGGTATTGAAATTATGGGAAATGCGAAGGTGTCCGGTTTATAGCAACGGCATTGAACGGGAATTAGTCACACCAACAGGTGCGGCTATTGTAACAGCTTTAGCGACAGAATTCGGTTCGTCACCAGATATGACTTTGGAAAAAGTTGGTTTGGGTGCGGGTAATTTAGATTTACCAATATCAAATATTTTACGTGTTTGGTTGGGTGAAACTATCCAAAAACCAGTTAATTTCCATAGAAGTAGCATAGCTGAATACAATGAAATAAATCATCAATTTGAGAATTATTCTAAACATAATTATCAAAATAATTCGAGTCCTTATTTAGAAAATATTTCAGTTTTAGAAACTCAAATAGACGATATCAGCCCTCAAGCAATTGGTTATATATTTGAAGCATTATTTGCAGTTGGAGCGCTAGATGTTTTTACCCAAGCTGTAGGAATGAAAAAATCTCGTCCGGGAATTTTATTAACGGTTATTTGTCAACCAGAAAGTTTAGTTAAATGTGAAACAGTTTTATTTCGTGAAACTACCACATTAGGAATTCGTCGCTTGACTCAACAACGTGCTGTATTACAAAGAGAAATTCAACAATTAGAAACAGAATATGGTGAAGTTAAAGTTAAAGTAGCTTGGAGGGGAACCATGAAAAATAAAACTATCACAAATGTACATCCTGAATATGCAGACTGTGCAGAATTAGCACAAAAATACGGTATTTCCTGGCAAGAAATTCACAGGTTAGCATTACAATCTTGGTATGCAAAAAATCAACAAAAGTAAATATCTTAAAAACCCGACTTCTAAGGATTATTAAATCAGTGACACCAAAAATTGGGTAGGTTTTAAATATCCTACCCTATAAAAAGTTAATTAAAGACTAATATTAATTAACTGCATCTCTGATGGTTCTTTGTACTGCATTCCCAGCATCTTCAGCAGCACGTTGAGTACCTAATTTCGCATCTGTAGCAGCCCGTTGAGCATTGATTTTTGCATCTTTAGCTGCTTCTTCTGCATTATTAGTAAGTTTACCAAAAGCATCAGAAGTATTTTCTTTGATATTTTGCATTCCTCGCTTGGTTCCTTCAGCAAAATCTTCAGCACTATCTTGTGCTTTATCTACTGCATATCCGGTACTTTCTTTGACATTTTTACCGAAATCTTCGAGGTTTTCTCCTTTCTTATCCAAAGTGCGACGAGTATTACCTGATAAGCTACCAGTTTGGTCGATAACGTTAACTTCTGCATTATCTCTTAAACCCTTAGCCTTCAATTTTGCCGCAGCTTCGACATCTTTACTTCTTGGATCTACATCGCTATACTGATTCATTCCCCCTCGATAGGTAGAATCAGGAGATTTCGCATCTACAGAACTACAAGCTTGGGTAATAAATAGCAAGGTTCCTAATAGGAAAGCAGTAAAAATCTGCTTAATTTGAATTTTTCTGATTGCAGCAAATACTTTCTTCATTGTTTTTTTACTTTGATGTTTGAGCAATTGATTACTTGATAAAATAACAAAGAACCAAATTTTAAATCTTAATTGATTCTTTAGTTGTTGAAAAGTTAGTTTTATCTACCAATAGCCGGATTTTTCTGTGTTTCTGGTCTAGCATTTGCTTCTTGAGCTTTATCTTTGAGAAAACTGGAAGCTTCTTCTACAGATTCTTTCACAGTATCAATCCGCTCTTCAACACGATTCCCAAAGTCTGGACTACGCTGAATCAATCCACCAGGTTCAGGAACGTTAATATTTTCTAAGTTCTTAATTGGCAATTCTTTCTCTTTTGCTATTCTACCTTGAGGAGTCTCCGCACCGGGATAGAGCAATCCATCAGATTTATTTGCAGCAATCAATAATTGCGAATCAATATCTAATTGAGCTAATTTATCTGTTTGTAATGGAGCATTACTTGAATTTACTTCTAAAGCATATTGACCATTACTAGAAACTATGCTGGTCATACACAATAATATTCCAGCTACAAATATCGTCAAAATTTGACGTAGTTGTAATTTTTTTAAAAATCCGGTTAAACGATTCACCTAGATTCTCCTCGCATTTGATTTAGATCCATGCTTGATTTGATTATCAATTGTCAACATTACATGAAAAAAAGCAGATGTTTCCTCTAGCGAAAGTCTTATTTTTTTGACTAGTTTTATAGTACCTTTCTCTGACTTTGGAGGGATATAAGTCTCAATAATCACTAAATAATCAAATTCTTGCTGAATTATACTAATTAAATATCAATAATTATAAAAGTATATAAAAATTTAGTTATAAATTGATATGATTATGAATCTATCTCAAGAGTGATTTAATCAAATATTAATTTAAATATGACCTTTAATCATTCATGAATTGATTGAGTTGAGATAAATTATGCATAAATAAACTAATGCAAATTAATATTTATAATCAAAAAATCACTAATTAATTTCCACACTAAAAAACTAAATAGTCAAATAAACTGGGAATTTTTGCTAATTTAACATATTATTTTTTATGTTAGTCTATCGAAAAAAATGAGCGGCGAAATTAAAGAAATGATTAAGCAAGTTTTACGCTGGCTACTTTTAGGTGGAACGTTATTTTTTTTAGCAACCGCTTTAAAAAATAATTGGCAAGAAATTGCAGCTATTCGTATTGATGGAGTTGGATGGTCAATTTTAGCAATTGCAACTGGAATAACTTTGTTAGCACACGCTTGGGCTGGGTGGGTATGGACTTGGATTCTTCAAGAATTGAATCAATCAATCAGTTCAATACAACTTATTCAAGCTTACCTCAAAACAAATATTGCTAAATATTTACCGGGAAATGTAGGACATTATATCGGACGGATCATGGCTGCAAAAAATCTTAGAGTTAGTACTAGTGCTGCTACAATCAGCGTAGTACTCGAACCGTTATTAATGTTAGCAGCAGCTTTAATACTTGTAATTTTATGCAGTAAATTTACCTTGGCATCCGGTTCTATTATTTTATTAATAGGGCAAATATTCGGTTTAATTGTCGTACTATCTATACTTCACCCTTTATTTCTTAATCCATTAATTCGTTTTGCACACCGTCGCAAAAACAAATCTAGTTCAGATAATTTAAATGGTGTTTCTTTAAGTCTAAATCGTTATCCACTACTACCTTTATTAGGAGAATTGGGATTTCTATTACTGCGTAGCGCCGGTTTTATTTTTACTTTATATGCAATAGCCCCAATTAATCCAAGTCAAATTCCTTTAATCATCGGAGCATTCAGTTTTGCTTGGTTATTAGGATTAGTTGTTCCCGGCGCTCCAGGTGGTTTAGGAATATTTGAAACAACTGCAATCGCACTTTTACAGCACTTTTACCCCACCGCGTTGATAATTGCTGCTAGTGGTTTATATCGTTTAATTAGCATTTTAGCCGAAACTATTGCCGCTAGTTTTGCTTGGTTCGATGAACGTCTTATTTAATAATTTTCTTTTCTAAGTAACTTTAATTGAGAAAATATTCGATAAGTATCTAAATTCGTTGGCAATTCATCACCAGCAGAATCTTCTTGCATTTTAATTAAATTGTATTCCACATTATCTGCATAAATTGCAAACGTTATCGTAAATATTTCTATGAAATTAATTACCCACTTACATTCTTCTTCAGGATAAATATCATAATAAGAAATCAGATTCGCAATCCGCATTTCTAAATGACGACGGGAATTTTTGCTTATTAAAACTATTTTTAGCAGTACAATTACTAAGTTGAGTGGATTTCCTTGAGAAAGCAGTAAAGTAAATAACTGGGAGGGTTCTTTGCCATTCTCTGAAGTCAAATAATCAATAATTTTATTACAGATTCTCAGCAATAAATTCTGATTAATTGTTTCTTGGTTATATTCTGTTTTCCACACTAACAATTTTTCCGATAGCTGCTGTTGCAAAGTTTCAATAAAATCTTGTTGAATGACGGAATATAACAAATACTTCAGCAAGCTTTCTTTAAAATCTTTTAAATTTTGATTCCTAGTTTGTTTAACAAAGATATTCGCAATATTTTCATAACTAAATGCACCCTTTCTGACAACAAGTACTTTAATCAAACGTAAAACTTCATCTCCCAAAATACTTGGATTTTGGTAACGATTAACATTTGAAGCCGCAGATTGAGAACGAGCAATATACATTGCTAATTCAAATTTAAATTTATCTTTTAATTGTTTAGAAAGACGTTTTGCTGCTTGTTGTTGTTCTTTGGGGTTGTTTTTATCCGTTGACTGAGCTATTAATAAATAAGAACTATAGCGATTTGTCCAATGCAATTTGCTTTGGTCTTCGTGTTTAATCGCAAATAACTTTAGTTCTTGACAATCCTTACTATTGACAAAGTTTATTAACCAAGCTCTAAAAATCTTAATTTTTCTCGAACTAGTTACACTTGTTTTGGGTGTATAGTTGCCAAATAAATCAATTAACTGTTGAATATATTTATATTGACGACGATTTTCCCAATTATTTATCAGTATATAACAAGTCCGTTTCAGAGTATTCCGAAACTCCGGTTCGTTACTACCGACAAAAATGTCGTAGATTCCTAACTCGTAATCTGAGCTACCTGAATCTAAGCAATCTACAAATAAATTCTTAAATTCTTGTAAAACATTTTCTGGTTCATGGTTTTGAACCATTTCTACAAAAAAGCTATAAACTTTTTCTTGTGCAGCCTGCACATCCAATCCTCTATGATTCAAATCAAGAAGATGCTTTTTACCCCGTATAATCTTTAAGCCATCAACAATCATATTATGGTTATATAGACCCAAAAGTCTCCTGCTTATATTCTTACTAGCTTATCCTTCACAAACAGGAGCTTCAATCTGATTATTTTAAACTTATGTATTTTTTACATAAATTTGATAAACTTATGATTTTAGGATAAAAATATTGCAACCACTTGTGTAATTCCCGCTATGGAAAATTCTAAATTATACTGGGATTCGACCGTATCCTTAATTAGTTAATTCTTGTTTATTTATTAAAATCAGGAAAATAATTTTCTATAGCAATCCTATTTGTATGTATCGAAATCACGGTGTTCAGATCCCCGACTTCTTGAAGACAGATCCCCGACTTCTTCAAGAAGTCGGGGATGTATATTCTCACACTCAGCATCGCAAAATACAAATACAAACATAAAAATTTTGTCCCAAATGCAATTACATCTGGGACAACAACAAAACCATAAATAACATTAATGGGGGTGGAGGGACTTGAACCCTCACGACATTTTACAGTCAACGGATTTTCATTCTTCCGCAGCTTTCGCTACTACCTTGATTGTTTTTTCAAACATTAGGTTTTAAGAATTGGACTCTCCCTTTACCCTCGACTTTACCAATAATTAAACAATTATCTGCAATTACGTTAGGGTCGCTCCCGTCGAGTCTCTGCACCTTCCGAACAATTAAAGTTAATTCGGCTTGGCTCAGGATTGCCATATTTTACGTAAAATTTAAACGTAAAATTTAGGTTTCCCTGAATTTGAGAGCATCCACTTGTAGAATTTCTTCAACAAGGCTCAACTTTTTAAGTCCGTAGCGTCTACCATTCCGCCACACCCCCATATTTTTTGGGGAATCGTCGATATCAGCTATTAGCAGCAAATATCTCCTCATCTATTTGAGCATTAATTACGTATTTTGTCCAACATTTTTCCAAATTTTTTTTTGACCCTTTTCTGGCATTTGAGTCGTGATTGTAATCACCAAGGCTTGAAATTCATCTAAAACGGTGATTGTGATACTCTAGGAGCATACAATCTGCTGGTTTGTCAGCTGCCGTTTTGACTGGTTTTATTTTAATCTGCCGGGGAATCATCTTCCCCGTCTAACAGCAAAAGTCCATTCAAATGGACTAAAAAGCAACCCATCATAATTAATGGGACTGACTACTACTAGTCCTTTGCATTAAATTTGACGGATTCGTTTTCTCCCAAACCTAGAGAGACGTTATGTATAACGTCTCTACAGCCCATCAAAACTAATGAAATAGACTACTAGTTCATTTCATTAATTTTGATGGGGTATTATATTCCGTAGTGCGTTAGCGTTCACGCCTTCATCGTGCGGCGAGCGCGTGTCCCTTTCGGACATACGTCTCGCTCGCTAGTAAACAAATTAACCCATTAGAACTAATGCAATCGACTACTACTCTAATACGCTACTTCTGAGATGACGGGGAATATTGCGACCAGCGATACTTCCTTGAGTCCCAGCTTAAGTTTATGATAGAAAATATATTCAACCAGTTAATAATGGAAAATATATGCAATCAAGTCTACTCACTTATTTAAACAGCGAAACCATGATGGTACCTTTGATGTACCTACTTTTGGCAGGTTCCTACCTGTTGGTGATTCCAGTCATGGTTTTAACCTACATGAAATTTCGCTGGTACTCAGTTAGTTCCTTTGAACGTGGTTTCATGTATTTTCTCGTATTCTTGTTCTTTCCCGGTTTATTGCTCCTATCACCTTTTGTTAATTTTCGACCACGGCGACGACAAATTGAAGTTTAATCATGTATTGGTAGGTCATATTTAAAAATGCGACGCATTGACGCTATTGGAATCGTATTTGGCGTTTTTGGTTTCGGTGGTTTAGCTTATGTAGCTTTTAAGCTTCTAGGTTTTAATAGCTTTAGCGCTGGTATTTGGAGCCAAGTTTTATTGGTTGGAGGTTTAATTGGCTGGCTGCTCAGCTATGTTTTTCGTGCGGTGGGAAATAAAATGACCTATCATCAACAACGAGAAGAATACGAAAAAGCCTTTTTGCAACATCAGCTAGACCAACTTTCTCC
>JBHJOU010000709.1:0-3379 GCA_050329355.1 Rivularia sp. (in: cyanobacteria) | reverse complement strand
ATTAAATTAAATTAGATTAAATATAATTAAATACAAATAGAAAAATTTTTAGGGATTATTAAGCATAAAAATTTGTGATTGATATACGTTAATTCATATTTTGCATCATAGAAACCTATCGTTAAAATAATTACTAATTGTTTGACTTCATTTTTACCTGGCTGGGACTGTAAGTCCCAGTCTGATAGCAGAAGTCCATTTTAATGGACTAAAAATATTTATTACAGGTTGAGGTTAGTTATATTTTGATTTAGATTTTTTATTATTTAGCTAATTATAATTAAAACAACTAAAAGTATCACAAATTATGATTTCCATGACTAATTCGCCAGAAAATCAATTATTGCGAATTTCTCAAGGACAACTTAACTTATTAGAACGTTGTCCCCGTGAGTTTCAACATACTTATTTAGAACAACTTCGTCCCCCAATAAACCCAGAAAATCAAGAAAAACAGTTACAGGGAAGCCGCTTTCACTTACTGATGCAGCAGCAAGAAATGGGCTTAGAAATTGGGAAATTTTTGGAAATCGAGAATAATAATGATATTTTGCAACTGCAAAATTGGATAAAAGCTTTTGCGATCGCAGCACCAGAAATCTTAACTACTACTGCCAATAGTGAAATATTTCGCGAAAGCGAACATTACCGTACATTGCAAGTAGAAAATTATCTGTTGACGGTTATTTATGACTTATTGATTGCAAATCAAGAACAAGCAGAGATTTTTGACTGGAAAACTTATCCCAAACCGGAAAATAAACGTAAACTGCAATACAATTGGCAAACACGTCTTTATCTGTACGTATTAGCAGAAACCAGCGATTATCCACCAGAGAATATTTCCATGAGTTATTGGTTTGTGCAGTCTCAAAGCAAACCACACAGCATTAAATTTAGTTATAATTCTTCCCAGCATCAGCAAACCAAAAAGAAACTCAATCAACATTTAAATCGGTTAACTCAATGGCTGGAAACTTATCAACAAGGAGAACAACTTCCTCAACTATCCGAAAATAACAAAACGTGTAATTATTGTCAGTATGCTTCTCGTTGTCAAAGACAGATTGTTGGTTCTGATACAGAATCATCGTCTCAGAACTTACCTGGAGTCGATCTAACCTTAGTTAACTTAGCTAACATTCAAGAAGTACCTATAAAAGGTTAATAACTTCTTAATTATTTTATGCAGTCAGAAAATAACAATGCAGTTTATGTTCGTGAATTGAAAATTGATGACATTGCGCCAGTTTTTCATTTGGGTGAACAATTATTTACTAGTGATTTGTATCCTTATTTATATAGAACTTGGGATGAGTGGGAGGTAATTGGACTTTACAATACAGATGCAGAATATTGTTTAGTTGCTGAAGTTGATGGAGAATTAGCAGGATTTATCTTAGGAACAATTATTAGTAAAGCATCTTGGACTTATGGTTATATTTTGTGGTTGGGAGTAAATCCGAAATTTCAACGTCGTCGGGTAGCGGATAAGTTAGTTGATAACCTGATTGCTCGGATGATTGAAGACGGTGCAAGATTTATGCTTGCAGATACAGATCCAGCGAATGCTCCAGCAGTTAAGTTCTTTCATCGTAAAGGTTTTGGCAATACACGGCAACACATTTTTTTATCGATGAATTTAAGCAAACATGAACAATATGGCAGATTAATAGAATATGAACATCAAAAAGCAGAAAGGGCTGGTTACAGACGTTCTAATTCTATCCGCGCACGCAAACAAGAACTAATTGGTGGTGAAACGATTATTAAACCAATAGAAAAAGAATTTGATGAAGAAAATCAATTAAGCTGAAACAATTTTGGATTTTAAATTTTAGATTTTGGATTAATCTAAGTTAGAAGT
Organism: Rivularia sp. (in: cyanobacteria); assembly: GCA_050329355.1. GTDB lineage: Bacteria > Cyanobacteriota > Cyanobacteriia > Cyanobacteriales > Nostocaceae > Rivularia. The sequence continues at coordinate 1,512 of JBHJOU010000709.1, read as the reverse complement.
TAGAATTTAAAAGTTAGATTGATTTCTTGGTGTAACTACTTTTTTTCGGATCAAATATGTAAGAGAGAGTAGGATTGGGGAAAACATTTATCTAACTGATTTGTAAATATATAAATAATTTGGATTGACTTTTTATGGATAACTCAAGGTTATTTGTTGCGATAACCACGCTCTTATTTGATAACTGATTAAGGGCTAAAGCCCAACTACAAAACCTATAATCTAAAATCTAAAATCTAAAATCTAAAATTTGATGATGTCCGAACAACAATGGATTCTTAAATCAACCGAAGAACTACCCAAATGGTTCTCAGAATTAATTAAAACACATATCTCCACGTCAAAAGGTAATTTTGCCGCACAATTATTATGGCAACGAGGAATTAGAGATCAAATTCAGCTAGAAAATTATATTAATCCCCAAACTTATCAGCCAGCAAGTCCCTTTGAATTTGGACAAGAAATGCACTTAGCCGTAGAAAGATTGCAAAAAGCCCGAAATAACCATGAAAAAGTGGCAATTTGGGGAGATTTCGACGCTGACGGAATCACTTCTACAGCAGTGTTGTGGGATGGTTTGGGAGAGTTTTTTGCTAAACATACACAGTTAAATTACTACATACCTAATCGTTTAACAGAATCTCACGGTCTGAATATTTCCGGAATTGAAAAGCTTAGAAAACAAGAATTTCAGCTAATAGTTACTTGCGATACTGGCAGCACTAATACTGATGAAATCATCTATGCAAACAACTTAGGTATAGATATTATTATTACAGACCATCATACCTTACTACCAAAACGTCCACCCGTAACCGCAATTATTAATCCCCGCAATTTAGCGCAATCCCATCAACTATTTCATCTTTCCGGAGTCGCGGTAGCTTACAAACTAGTAGAAGCTCTTTACATCAGCTTGCCACAAATACCGCAACAGCCATTAGAAGATTTATTAGACTTAGTAGCAGTCGGATTAATCGCCGACTTAGTTCAATTGAGCGGAGATTGTCGCTACTTAGCACAATTAGGAATTCAACAGCTGCAACAGGACTTTAAAAAACCACCAGCAGCAAGAAGAAGACCAGGTGTAGGAAGACTGCTAGAATTGTGCCAGAAAAATGGCGATCGCCCTACAGATATTTCCTTTGGTTTGGGACCGCGAATTAATGCTGTTAGTCGTATTCAAGGAGACGCAAGCTTTTGCGTAGAATTACTAACTAGTCACGACCATCAGCGGGTTTGTGAACTAGCAGAAATCACCGAACTGGCAAACACCCGTCGTAAATCTTTGCAAAAAGACGTAGGCAGTCAAGTAGCTCAAAAGCTTTCTCAAGTAGACTTATCAACTACCAGCGTCATAGTTTTAGCAGACCCTCAATGGGCAGTTGGCGTTTTAGGATTAGTTGCAGGACAAGTAGCACAAGATACTGGAAGACCGACGATTTTATTAAGTACAGAAGTAATAATAGAAGACGACAAAGAGAATATTAATTTCACCCCCTCCCCCCCTCT
>JBHJOU010000561.1:0-10195 GCA_050329355.1 Rivularia sp. (in: cyanobacteria) | reverse complement strand
ACCCTGTCGCAGCGTTTTGTTTCTACACCTGTTGCAGGAATATAACCGTTAGCTTCATAAAGCTTGACAGCTTCACTCAAAACGCTAGCAGTTTCAATCCAAATTTCTTGGAAGCCACGACAGCTAATTGCTGCTTCTAACTGTTGTAACAAATATTTCCCCAATCCCAAACCTCTCACTTTGGGTAATAAATACATTTTGCGTATTTCTACAGCCTTTTCACCGCGTTCTATAGGATAATAAGCTCCCGTACCCACAACTTCACCCTGGTATTCAATTACCCAAAATTCCCCGCCCTTAGCTAAGTAGTAATCTTCCACTTCCAATACATCTTGATCAGCGCCATCTGGTTCCCAACCCAAACCATATTCCGATAATACAGAGCGAATTAGTTCAGCCGCAAAATCGCGATCGCAAGGTTTCCATTCACGAATTAAATAATCTCGAAAATAAAGACTTGGCATTTGAAATGAAGGTTAGAGGTTAAAGGTTAGAGGTTAAAGGTTAAAGGTTAGAGGTTAAAGGTAAAAGGTTAAAGGTTAACTGTCCACTGTCAACTGTCCACTGTCAACTATGAATCCGTGGTTGTGGATAAAGGGTTGCAAGTATTTCACTTTCTGCAATTGACAATTCATCTAATCTCTGCATCACAATTTCACGGTCATAGTAAGTATCTGCAAGTACCCAATAGATACCATAATGTCGCGCTTCTGATGCCATTAAACCTTTATAAAACTGAGCTAAATCGGGTTCGGGACAATGTATTGCTAATAATCCTAAACGTTCGTGGCTGCGAGCTTCAATTAAAGCACTGACAAGTAAGGAATCCAGGAATCTATTAGGTTCAGTCGGACGAATTTGGGCTTTTAATTTCGCTCCGTAGGGAGGTGGTGTTAGGGGACGTAAGGCAATATTCCGCTTTTCTAACCACTGATTAACTTGTTCAAAGTGTTCTAATTCTTCTTTGGCAATTTTAGTCAGTTCCTTCACCATTTTCCCATTGGAAGGATAACGGAACATAAAGTTTATTGCTGCCGATGCTGCTTTACGTTCGCATTGAGAATGATCTAATAATATTGCTTCTAAGTTAGATATTGCTAATTCTACCCAAGCTGGATTAGTCGGTTGCTTGAGGATGTTGATGGTTGGTAGTTCTGAAGTTAGCACGTTGAAATTAATAAAGATTATAAATTAATATACATTTTTCTATTTTATGAGGTAATTCGTAATGGGGATGATTATTGATAAATTTTAATTTTATTAATTTTAATCAATGTTGATTTGTTGATTGAGTCTATATACTGCTGTTCAGTCACTATTTGCTGATTTATTCATAATAATTATTTTTTATATACAGATAAGTAAGCATAAATTAAATTTTAAATTTAGTAAATGAATTTTATGCTTTGTCAAAAAGTGTATTTTTAATACTCAATAATATTGCTCATTTCCGGAAACTTTTTTGATGAGTTTGTAGAACTTATTAGTTTGTTGTCAAACCAATTATGATTTGATATTTGGACAACTAATTATCTGCTTACCCAAAATTAACTTATTGAGGGAAGATTGATGAATTATTGCTTTGTTCGTCGCGTCACCTCGTCTATTATAGCTTCATTGTTTAGTTTAATTTTTGGAATTGGTAGTGCAAAATCTGTTGATGCTCAAGATACAAAAAGACTAAGTTTTTGCCAAGAGAATAAGTCTTTATTTCATCTGAATCAAGGAGTAGAAAGAAAATTAACTGTAGCTATTTTAGATTTCCAACAAATGTTTTTTGTGGTAGATAGTATTACTGGAATCAAAATACCTACAATTGAAACTGCTGGACTTGGTAATATACTAGAAAGCAAATTGGTAAACAATAATCAATTCGCTGTTGTCAAATTCGAGAAAATAAAATCTCTTAGTTTAGAACAACTAAGAAAAATTAGAGACCAAAATGGTATAGAAGCAATAATTATCGTAACTGTAATAAACTTTGATAGCATTAAAATAAATGAAGGTGGATGGTTATTAACCAAAGAAAAAATAAATCAAGAAGTTAATATAAGTTTGAATCTTCAAGTAGTAGATACTACTACAGGTGAAATAGTTTTAGAAGCTCAAGGTAATGGTAATGAAAGTGGTAATCGATCAATTGAAGTAAAGTTACCTTTTAGTGTGGATATAACTTACGGTACTGGCAGTAAATATGACTCTTATAATCAAATAAAGAATAATTCTATCGAATATTCTATTGCATTCAGATTAGGTGAAAGTTCTCAAACAACTACAATTTATAAAAATACTAATAGGATTCAAGAAAAGCTAGTTTTACTCGCTACAGAAAAAGCGATGAAGGAGATTAGTAATAAATTAAATAACCGTTCGGAAGAATTAACTTGTTTACTAAGAAAACCAACTGTAATTGCTGATATAAACGGAAGTCAAGTTGTCTTAAACAAAGGTAAATTGCATGGATATTGCAAAGAAATGATTTTCTCAATTGAACGCTCTCCACAAACAATTATAGACCCAGCAACCGGACGAATTATTAGTATGAAAACTGAGAAAGTTGGTACAATCAAACTCTCTGAAGTTGATGCACAATCTAGCGTGGGAGTAGGTATAACCGAACCTGGTAAATCTTTTCAAGTCAAGGATATAGCAAAACTTACCAATGATGCTAATTGTCCAGAACCGCAGGACGAAAATAATTCAAATGCTGCATAATCTGATATCTGGTGAAAATTAAATATGCGTCATCCAAAAACCTTGTAGAGACGCGATACTATGAACGTCTCTACATTCTTTTTCGGAGATGTCTAATGATTTTAAATCCCGCAAAAACTTTCGCGGGATTTTTAGTTTTGAAATAATATCTCAACTGTTTCTGAGCTTTTTCTCGCTTAAGCTAAATGCATTTTCAAAACACTTTTTGGTGCTTTACGTACTCTAGCTTTAATGGAATTTTTACCTAAACGCTGACAAGCTTCAAAACGATGACACCCGGAAAATCCATAATATTCTCCATCGACTTCTAATACGTCAATCGGTTCTTGCTGTCCAATTTCTGCTATGGATTTCATCAAAGCTTCTACTTTCTCAGCATCGTTTTTACGGGGAAGCGGGCGCTTGATCAAATTTAACGGGATTTCTTCAACTTTCATTTTGTTTTTACCGTCTCTAATAATTAATATTGTTTTATGCTCCTAACTAAATCATACTCATTATGAGTGTGACTTGCAATTGCTTCTATTCCGATAAAGGAAGTAGGGAGTAGAGGAAAAGAATTTCTTCGTTAATTTAATAGCCGTTTGTGAGTAGCCGATTGCTGAAAAAATTGCTAATGGTATGATTAGGCAATTTATACACAATAGTATTAAGTTGCGATAGGCAAAGCCTTGCCCTTCGCGATCGCCTTTCTCGGAGGATGCTCGTACAGCACGAGTGACACCCTTAATTGTTAATTTCTATGAAAATTTCCTTAGAGCGTTTATCTTGTACCATAGTGACAACTTGGTGTTTATTAGGACTAACAGGAGCATCGGTTCCGGCGACAAAGGTTTCTGATATTGAACTAAAAATAGGGATTGTGCAGCGATTTGCGTCAGATGCCGATGATGAGTTGATACTAGAGCCGACAGAAGGTGATAAATTAAAATTGACTTTTACAGATGGTAAAAAACCGCAAACAATAGTAACTGCAAACCCGGTAAAAATACAAACAGCAATACAGCCGTTGACACAGCCAGTTCTTGATGAGCAGGTGATTTTAGGAACCTTCCGCACTTTTGAAACTGCCGAAAACAGTGCCGAAATCTGGCGTAAAAAAGGTATAGAAGTAGAAATTGCTCAGCCGGAACGCTGGCAGGTGTGGGCGAAAAGAGAGGTTTATAATACACCCTTATTGCGACGCTTGTTATTAAAAAGTGTCAACGCTGCGAGTAAAAAAACAGCATACGTGGATAGTAAAGTTTTGCGTCGGGTACCTCAAGCAAGTTGGGTAGTAAATGGATATCGCTACAATCGAAACCATCTGAAAATTACTAGTGATAAAAATTTAATTGGGGTAAGTGTAAACGGAAAAACCAAAAGTAAATATCTTTATGCTGGAAAGCTACAATTACAACCAAATGCTTACGGTACATATACTTTAGTCAATGATGTACCTTTAGAAACCTATCTACGGGGAGTGGTACCTTATGAAATTGGGGCAAACGCTCCGGAAGCAGCAATGCAAGCCCAGGCAATAATTGCTCGTACCTACGTTTTGCGAAATTTACGCAGATTTGAAATAGACAAGTATCAATTATGCGCTGATACACATTGTCAAGTTTATTACGGACTCAAAGGAGCCACCGAGAAAACAGACAAGGCGATTTCTGCAACAAAAGGCATGGTGTTAACTTATAACAACGAATTAGTAGACGCGCTTTACTCTTCCACAACTGGTGGTGTTACCGCAGCTTTTAGCAGCGTCTGGGATGGAGAAAATCGTCCTTATTTAAAACCCATAGTAGATGCACCGCAGAATGTTTGGAATTTGTCCCAGCAAAGTTTGGCTTCAGAAACAAACTTCCGCTTGTTTATGAGTTTGAATAAAGGATTTAACGAAACTGAGCAACAATGGTTTCGCTGGCGTAAAGAAAGTAGTTTAGAAGATATTACCAAGGGATTGCAGAAATTTTTAAAAGTTAAAAATAGTCCCTTTGCAAAATTTAAAACTGTTAAGGATATGCAAGTAGTCGAACGCAGCCCAGGGGGAAGAATCCTTAATTTAGCCGTAACAACTGATATTGGTACCTTTAATTTACATAAAGACGAAGTTCGCAGCGCCTTTTTTGCACCTAGAAGCACCTTATTTTACTTACAGCCACTCAACAAAGGTAAACCCGGAGTTTGGGGATACGCTTTCGTCGGAGGTGGATTAGGGCATGGAGTTGGTTTGAGTCAAGTTGGCGCTCAAAATCTCGCGACTCTAGGCTGGAAAAGTCCACAAATCCTCAAGTTTTACTATCCCGGTACTCAAGTTCAGATGCTTAATGATGTTGTGAAGATGGGGAATAGGTAATAGTTAGGAGTTAGGAATGAGGAGTTAGGAATGAGGAGTTATTAAATAATATATATTTCTCCCCATCCCCCCATCTCCCCATCCCCTTGCCTCCCAATAAAAAAGCAGCTACTGCAAAGGGAGGATTCCCGATACGGTGCTGCTTTTCAAGAAGTAATTTACGACAAAAACAACCGTTAGATTGCTTTTAGTAGAGTTCTTCTTCTTTATGAGTTTCGATGGTGCAGTCGGATGTGGGGTAAGCGACGCAAGTCAATACATATCCCGCTTCCATTTGATCATCATCTAAGAAAGATTGGTCGGATTGATCAACGGAACCAGCTGTAATCTTACCAGCGCAGGTGGAACAAGCTCCAGCACGGCAAGAGTAAGGCAAGTCTAAACCAGCTTCTTCAGCTGCGTCTAAAATATAAGTATCATCATCAACGTCGATAGTTTGGTTCAAACCTTCGGCTTCGCTGATGAGTGTCACTTTGAATGTTGCCATTTTGTAATCCTCTCTTTTGCAAACGGCAGTATACATCTATTAAGCAAACAGTGCGGCTGCTCCTTGATGAATAGCCGCCTTTTTTTATTTGCTTCAATTCTGATACTACGAGAAAAATTAGATTTTGTTACCAGTTTTTTGTCGCGATTAGTAATGAAATAAGTAGAGTCCATATAGATAAGTTTAAGTTATCTATTTTGGCTACTTTTAGCTAGCCTATTTAAAAAATTTATAGACACTAAAAAAAAATGTAAGTTTGTAGATAGCTTATCAAGAAGATTATTAAATTTTATGGTATATCTAGAAGATTTGCTAAAAGCTACCAGCAATAATGTATAATCATGCCGGTAGGTTGGTCAGCAGTACACCGCTGAGCGGGGTTCCTCAGTCAATATTTCTTTAATGGTACAAACCCCGCTTATTTATCTATGGGATGAATCCAAAAACCAAAATCTAAAGCTTGTACTGAGCGAAGCGAATGTATCCAAAATTGTTTGACGGTAAAGGAAATTAATAAAAGTGCGGGTAGGCTTAATTGGTACCGGCTATGCGGCAAAGTTAAGAGCGCAAGCGTTGTTAAACGATAAAAGAACTGATTTAACGGCGGTTGTGGGAAATGTTTCTTCAAAAACAGAAGCTTTTGCTAAAGAATTTGATTGCAAAGTAGTAAGTTGGCAACAACTCATAGAACAAAAAGATATTGATTTAGTAGTAATTAGCAATGTCAATTCAGAGCATGGTGCTTTAGCTCGTGCGGCTTTGGAAGCTGATAAACACGTTGTTGTGGAATATCCGATGAGTTTGGATTTAGCGGAAGCATCGGAGTTGATTAATTTAGCCAAGTCCAAAAATAAACTGCTCCATGTCGAGCATATTGAACTTTTAGGTGGTTTGCATAACAGCTTAAAACAGCATTTGGATCAAGTGGGTGAAGTATTTTATGTGAGCTACAGCACAATTAAGCCCGAAAATCCAGCACCCCGCAAATGGACTTATAATCATCAACTTTTTGGCTTCCCGTTGATGGGTGCGCTTTCAAGATTGCATCGATTAACAAATTTATTTGGTGAAGTTTCAGCAGTTAGCTGTCATACTCGATTTGGGAAAACCCAAGCGGATTTCTACCAATCTTGTTTTTGTACTGCTCAACTCAATTTTACCAGCGGACTTTTAGCATCCGTTATATACGCTAAAGGTGAAACTATGTGGGAAGCACAACGAAAATTTGAGGTACACGGTGAAAATGGGGCATTAATTTTTAATTCTCAACAAGGAGTTTTTATTGATGCAGAAAAATCAACTCCGATAGAAGTAGGTAGTCGTCGTGGTTTATTTGTTAAAGATACGACTATGGTTTTAGATTATCTGTTTAATGGAACTCCTTTGTATGTAACTCCAGAAGAAAGTTTGTATACTCTCAAAGTCGCTGATGCTGCAAAACGTTCTGCTGAATTGGGAATTGCGATCGCGCTTTAGGAGGAGTTAGGAGTTAGGAGTTAGGAGTTAGGAATTAGGAGTTAGGAGTTAGGAGTTAGGAGTTAGGAGTTAGGAGTTAGGAGTTAGGAGTTAGGAGTTAGGAGTTTGGAGTTAGGAGTTAGGAGTTAGGAGTTATTGTAGAGACGTAGCACTGCTACGTCTGTACGGGAGTTTGGAGTTATAAATTTAAAATAACTTTATTAAGTATTTGTCTTCATTGCCGCTTCATGAAAATCCTCCATAATACTACTAAGTGAATTTATTCGCTTTTGTGTTAGAAAAAAGACAATTACTTGTGAGGAACACGGAATGAAGTCATTGATCAGAGTAGGAGCCTTTGCAACATTAAATTTACTTTGCTGTTCGAGTTTTGCTCAAGCAGTAGATGTGGGGAATAATATTCATAATTTATCAAGTAAAACATACGCTCAAAAAATAACTCCTAATAGCTTAAAAATTCAATTACAATCGACAGCGACAAATACTGAATTTGCGAATTTTCTACCAAGTAATACACCATTGGTAGCGATGGTTGATACATCTTCAGCAACTTGGAAGAAAGCCGGAAATTTTCAATTATTTCAAACAGCTTGGAATGGAATATCTTTTTTAATTCCACCGCAATTAAAAAATGGATATGCGACAGATATTGAACCTTGGTTGGGTGAACAAGTCGCTTTTGCATTTTTACCGAAAGATGGTTCTTCTGGGGTTACGATGGAATCCAATTTTGTTACTTTGGCTCCGGTAAAAGACGAGCAGGGTTTGCAGCCATTTTTGAGTAAATTGAAAGCGAATGCAAATTTTACGCAGCGACAATATAAAGGAATTACGATTTTAGAAACGAAAACTAATAACTCTTCTACACAACCAAGTTTACCGAGTACAGAAAATAATTCTATACCTCCGGTTCCCAAGTCGCCGATAAATAAAACAATTAAACCGAATATTTTTAAAAAGCCAAATGTGAGCAAGCAAAACAGTTTAGTAATCGGTATTTTACCGGGACATCTTGCAGTGGGTTCTTCTACAAAAGCGATTGAAAGATTAATTAATAATAGTCAGCAAAGAGCGGCAACTTTAGCTCAAAATGCTCAATTTCAGAAGACAATTAGACAACCTCAAATATATAAACCACTGTTTGCAATGTATCAAGAACCTGTGGGTTATATTGCACTTGTAAAAGAATTAATTAAAGACCCTAATTTAGGTTTACCTCAGTTTGATTTAGATAGTCTCATTTCATCAGAACAACTTCAACAATATCAAAGTATAGGTTCATTTTTAACACTTCAAAAAGAAGGAATGCGTTTTCAAGTAAATACTTATCCTTCACCTACATTCAATCAAAGTTATCGGAATAATAACATTGAAACACAAAAAATATTATCTCGAATGCCAGCAGCAACATACTCTGCTGTTAACGGAGAAAAACTCAATCAAAGATGGCAAACCATAGCTCAAATTCTCAGTTCTCAAAAAGAATTTGAAAATAATTTAAAAATGTTCCGTGGATTTATCAGTAGTCAAACAGGATTAGATTTCGATCGGGATATCATCAATTGGATGGATGGTGAATTTGCCTTGTTTATGTTTCCTACCAAAGGTGGATTTTTCAAAACTATCAATCCTAACTTAAATATGGGACTAGGTTTAGCAGTAGAAACAAGTAATCGAACCGCAGCGGAAACAACTCTGAAAAAGTTAGGAGATTTGATAATATCTGTATCCAAAGGAGAGGTAAAAATTAAGGAAACAAACATCAAAAATCAACCTATTACCAGTTGGGATATTGATGGAGATTCGGCGAAAAGCTTACTTGCTTATAGTTGGGTAGATAACAATACTTTGATTGTGACAACGGGATATGGAGCCATTACAGATTTAGTTCCTGAGCCTTATGTAGCATTACCTACGACTTATAACTTTAAGTCAGCAACCGATTCTCTTCCTAATCCAAATGCAGGCTATTTATATATGAATATGGGTTCTTTGTTGTCATGGATTTACGGTTTTGTGCCGCCGCAATATAGCAATAATCAATATTTTAATATGTTTAAACAAGCTATTGGTTCAGTTTATAGTGTTAGCGCGACAAGTTCTTCTAATGTTGAACGAGAACAGTTAGATTTATTAATTGTTTTAGCACCCGTGAGAAGTAAAATATAACCCCAGAATCAGAAGTCGGGTTTTTATGATGATTGTCGTGGATGACAAACATTTAATATAAAAACCCGACTTCTCAAACCCACAGGTTATCTGAGTTTGTATCTTAATTGTTTTTTTATAGTTTACTTCTATGCTACTTTAAATGACTGTCCCCATGTTTTAGGTTCTGGTAAAGGTTCACCATCAATTTTCGCTGACTCAATGAGCATTTCTAATACTTCTTGAGCATTTTTGATTGCTTCTTCGTAAGTATCACCGTGAGTATGACAAAACTCTCCCCATTCAGGAAGACTCACAATATAACAATTATCTTCGTTTGACCATTGAATAATTATTGTGTATTGAGAATTCATAGTTCTTCCTCTTCTTGAGATTTTTCGATTTCTTCTATTATTTGAATCGCATTATTAACATCTTTCTCTTGATAAGCTTTTGCATCCGAACCATCTTTACCCGATAAAGTAACTTTCCCTGGTAATAAAGGGTGATACCAATTTGTATGACTACCTTTACCAGAACGACTAGTAAATCCTGCTTTAAGTAATAATTTTTTTTATTCTCTGATTTTTTTGGGCATTTTTTTAGATTATATATTTCTCCCCCATCTTCCGATAATTCCGTTTTTTTTCAATTTTATGCTTTAAAGAAATGCCTAACTCCTCACTCTATATTCTTCCCGACACGCTACGCGCTTCACTTCTAACTCCTAACTCTTAATCACTATGGGGAAATTTCCGTACTTGATATTCGGATGACTCTACCATCTCGTAGCTGAATCCCAAATCTTGATCAAAGCTTTCGGTAATCCGATCTATCTCTTCACTTGGAATCGATTTCCATTGTTCGCGTGTTTCCCAACGAATCACCATCACCAGTTCTGTTGAGTCATTGGGGGTAGTAACTGTTTGCTAATTTCTGCCCATAAATCGACATATCTTCCCATTTGTCTAGTTAAAGAAACCAATTCATTGAGAATATTATCTTTTTAAGAAAGTCTTAATCGCTTA